>JAMORN010000047.1 GCA_027063545.1 bacterium
CTTTTCACCTACTAAATATAACTTATCATTATATAGAGAAATATATTTAACTACCCCAGATTTTAAGCCTTCTTTTCTTGTGATAAAATCAATATTTCCATTTTTGGTATTATATACCATTACACCTATTGCCTTAGGATACCATAATCCAATATAGAGATTATCTTTATATTTTACTAAAGAACTATTTACCACATCTGTTATATATATTTTAGGCATTTCCTTAGAATACTTTTGCTGATATTTCTTTGCAAATTCCTTTATTTTAACTCTCTTTTCTACTTTAAAATTTTTTATATTCACCTTTATTAAACCTTTATCTGCTGAAAAAATCCATATATAATCACCATCTTTTACATAACTTACACCAAAAGCATTAAAATTCTTTCTCAATAATAAAGAAGCTTTATTATTTTCATCTACTTTATACTTGTTAATACTTCCATCCTTTGTCCCAAAAATCAAGTTTCCTTCATTATCTCCTTTGAAGATTGCAATAACATGATTCTCCCTTCTACTCATTGTAAGCTTTCCAGAAACAATATCATTATTATTCATCAAAGATGAATAAACCATCCATAATATTGGGAAAAGATTTAAAAATACTACTATAAATGTTAGTATATTTAATATATAATGTGTGATCTTCTTTTTAACAGTGTAATCCATACACCCTCATCCCCTTTAACTTTTTATGTAGTTAAACTTTCTCCAAATATCTTATACCATATTATTACCAATATAACCATTACAATCATCAATATAACAGAAGCTGCTGCACCTATACCAAAATGCATCCCTATAAAAGCATTTCTAAATATATTTGTCATAAGTAAATCGCCATACTTTCCTGGAAATCCTCCACCATTACCAAACATCATTATTACTATATTAAATGAGTATACATTATATATCATTCCAAATAATATCAATACAGCCCATACTGGCTTTAATAATGGAACTGTAATATGCCAAAATTTCTGCCATGCATTTGCTCCATCTATATCTGCAGATTCATATACATCCTTACTAATATTTTGAAGCCCAGCTAATAGCATAAGCATAGAAAGAGGCCAAAATCTCCATATAGTAGGTATAATTATGGCCCATAGTGTTAAAGGTCCATTTAACCAATCAGGTTTAGATGGCAATAAATGAAGAATATCTACCAAAATCACATTTATAATACCCTCATTTTTCAACCACATAAATCCCCATAAAAAACCTACAACATAAGTTGGAACTACCCAAGGAAATAAAAGGAGCGTTCTAGCAATAGAACGCCCCTTAAATTCTCTATTTACAAGTAGTGCTACAATCATTCCAAAAATTATCTGTCCTGCTGTCACTAAAACAGCATACCAAAATGTATTTCTAATAGCATACATCAATCCATTTCTTATTATACTATTTTTATTAAACAATACCTCATAATAATTTTTAAAACCTACAAATGGAGCTGTCAAATAATTTGTTAAAGTATCCTTTTCTACATCTAAAAATGACATCCATATAGCCTGTAATATTGGCAATAAATGTATAATAAGCATCCCCATTATTGTTGGAAGTAAAAAGTAATATGCCATTTTATATTTTTTTGTCTTTTTAAAGGAATTTACAGCTATTATATATATAGCTACAACAGCAACAAGTACTAGAAGAATTCCACTTAAGTATACTAGTCCCTTTCCTGTCATAATATTTTCCCTCTTTATTTCTTACTATTTTTTTGTTGTATTAGCTTTTGCTTCTACTTTATTTTGTTGTGCAGCCTTTAAAGAATCAATTATTGCCTTATGTTCTGGATGCTCTTTCAAATCTTTTGCTATTATATTCCTTATTCTATTTGCGGCATCTTTTAATATCTTTGCTATATCTTTTTTATTAATCTTATCATTAGGTGTTAATTTTATATATTCAAAAATATCACCAAAAGATACTGTTAATACACTTGTTTCTATTTCAGCCCAATATGGAACACTAGGATAAGCTTTTCCATATTCTGTCATTTCTTTAAATACTCTTCTTATAGGATCATCTGTAAAGTATGGATCATTAAATGCAGCTTTATATGCTGGCAATAATCCACATTTTTGGAAATATCCTATTTGGGCATCTATATCTGTTGTTAAAAATTTTAAGAGTTTTTTAGCTTCTTCAGGATGTTTTGTAGATTTGAATATAGCTAAATTAGATCCTCCCAAGAACAATATCCTTCCTGCAGGACCTGCTGGTGGTAATGCTACACCATAATTTTTTGCTCCTATTGTATTTGAAGCACCACCTTGTTCTGGCGGCTTATTTAAATAGATATATTTACTTGTTGGCTCAAACCATGTAGCAATTCTTCCTTGATCAAATTCTACAGAAAGTTGAGCAGTATTCTTTTCCAAATAATCCTTAGGCATTAATCCATCTTTAACAAAAGATATATAATACATAACCCCTTTTAATGTTTGAGGAGAATCTAACAAAACACTATCACCATATTCAGAAATTATATCTCCACCTGCCATCCAAATCCATGGAGCTAAATTATGAACGACATTCCAGTCATTTTTACCAGGATAACCTATAGGTGCTACTTTTTGTCCATCTATTACTAAATTAGCCTTTTTAATTTTTTCTAAAGCCTTTTTAAATCCTTCCCAATCCTTTATATCATCTAATTTTATTCCAACCTTTTCAAATACATCCTTTCTATAGTATAATGGTCTTACATCAACTATCCATGGTAATGATGTTACATGTTTTGAGAAAACAGGCTTTGCATATGTCCATAATCCCTTTACAAAAGCACTTTCTCCACCCACTTCTTTTGCTAAATCATCTAAAGGTAGTAAAGCATTCATTCCTGTAATTAAAGATGTCCATGTTGTACCAAGTTGGACTAAATCTGGGGCATCTCCACTAGTTGCTGCTGTTGTAATTTTTGTCCATGCAGCTCCCCAGTCTAAAACTTCTACTTTCACTTTTATATTAGGATTTTCTTCTAAAAATGGTTTTAATATCTCATTCAAATCCTCAGCAGGTTTACTAGAATTAGGCATTATCCAGATTCTTAATTGAACCTGTTGAGATTCATTAGATTTTGTTTTTTGTTGATTCTTATTCTTAGAACAAGATACAAATATAGATGATACTAAAAATATTAATGTCAGTATTAACAAGCTAACTTTTTTCATATTCTCCTCCTTTTAACTTTATATCAATTTAAGGGTTTAAATTCCTAGTTCAGATAAAAAAATAATATTTTTTAAAGTGTAATCAAAAAATAAATATATATATTAAATAACTATTTTATTTTTCCCTTCTCTTTTAGCCTTATATAATTTCTCATCTACAGATAAAAAATAAGAAGTTATATCTCCTTCTTCTATAAACTCTGATAAATCTGATATACCTGCTGAAAATGTTAATTTAAATAAATGTTCCTTATCTTTCAAATATTCTTTTATTTTGAATTTTATTCTTGGAATTATAGATTCTAATACCATTTCCTTCGTGGCATTTAAACATATTATAACAAACTCATCTCCTCCATATCTATATACTATATCTGATTTTCTTACCGATTCTAAAAGACTCCTCCCCACTATTTTTAATACTTCATCTCCTACAAGATGACCATAATTATCATTAATTGTTTTAAAATTATCTATATCTATTATAGCTATAGATAAGGAAGTCTTTAATCGTATAGCATTAGCAATCATTTTTTTAAGCATTTCTTCTCCATATCTTCTATTATATACTCCTGTTAAAGGATCTGCAATAGCAAGTTTAATATTAACTTCATTCTTCTTTACTAACTCTATATAAGAAGACACAATTTCTCTTAAGTATTTTAAATCCAATTGAAAATCTGAAGAAAAATATATTGTTACTTTATCTCTATCTTTTAAAATAATTTCACATTTAGAACAAAATTTACTATTCTTTAAATTTTCATCTCCTATTTTATATATTTCCTTATTGCCCAGTATATAAAATACTCCTTCAATATATAATACATCAACAATTTGATTTAGAATAAAAAATAGACTCTGTAAATAATTATATAAACTTTCCTTATTTAAATCCTCTAATAAATCTTCCCAAAATTTTCTTAATGTATTTTCTAAAAGTATAGTTGAAAATACTTCAAATATCTTGTAGTAATTAACTGTCACATTTATTAAACTATGTTGTTTCGCATAATTTTTATAATAAGTCAATATTTCTTTTGTAGTCTGTTCATCTTCTTTATCTATATTTTCAAATAACTTAATCCCTAAATACGAAGAATACAATCTAACATCTTTAGAAAAAGAATCGTTTGATACAAGGGAAAATGGGATAATTTGCTCTATTTCAGATATTATAAGAAAAATTTTAAATATTTCATTTTTATATAATGGATTATATTCGACTAAAAATCCTCCAAAATTGTGTTTTAAAATATATTCTATAACTTTTTTATCCAATAAAGAAGAATCTTTTTCTAATTTAAAAAAGCACCATTGGATATTATTATCTTCTAAGTTTTTAAACTTGTTGACAAATCTATCATTATAATATAATACTACTACTTTCATAACTTTTCCAATATTAAGTTTAAATATTTATATTAAATAAATCAAGGGAAAAATTAAGAGTTTTAAAGTTTATTTTACTCCTGAGTAGCTTTGAATGCTTCATCAGCCCATTCTAACGAAGAGATGTAATATTGAGAAACATCATCTAAAGAAATATTTGTACCATTTAGAATTTCTTCTAAAACATCTATTTTCTGTTCTTCATATAATAGTATAATATTTAATACAACCCCATATTCATTTTTAGAATTTTTAATTAAAGCATTTTTAATTTCATCATCCAAAGGAATGTCTCCTAATATTTCTTCCTTTGGCTTATCTAAAATAACATCTATTAAAGAAAATAATCCCATTAAAAAGAACTTTTCCTTCATATCGGAGAATCCTAACTTCTCTGCTAATAATTCTGCGAATTTTGCTCTAAGAAGGGATAAACGTAGTACTTCTGAAGGTTTATCTGAAGCTAAAGTAGCAAAAATAGTAACTGTTACCCAACGTTTTATTTCTTTATCGCCTAATAATACTAAAGCAGTCTTTATTGAATCAATTTCTCTTGTTAATCCAAAGAATGCAGAATTGATATATTTTAATAGTTTATAACTTAATGCTAAATCTCTTTTTATGATATCTTCTAGCTTTTTATAATCTAACTCTGGGGAATGAATCTCTTTTAATATTTGTAAATAATTTAACTTATTTCCCTCTATATCTTTAGCAGCTATTATTAATGGTCTAGAAAAGAAATTACCAGAAAATAAAGAAAAACTTAAAGATTTAGCTTTTTCAAAATCCTCTCTACTATTTAAATTATCAGCAATAGCCTCAATACCATAATCAAAAACTGTAGTCAAAATATTCTTTATTTCATCTTCACTATTTCTTAAAAAATCTATCTTCACCATATTAGCAGCTGCCAAAAGAGGAGAAGCTAATCCTGAAAAATTAAAATTATCTAACACTATAATATAACCACTATTATGTAGACGATTTACAGCTATCCTATATTCATCATCTACATCTTTAGACAAATATTGTTCTATAAGTATACCTATATAATTCTTAGGTAAGGTATATATAAAATCTGATTTTAAAAGATTTTTAGTGAATTTTATGAGCCCCCTTTTATTATTTATGGCTTTTTTTAATCCTATAAGGGAAAAAATATTATTTATACCTATTATTGTTCCCTTATCCTTTTCTGTATAACCAGAACTTTCTAAATCCTCAAGAGTAGGAAAATCTTCAACATCTTCTTTGAACTCTTCTTTAGAAAAAAAAGAGAAATCTTTAGGTGATGTCCTAAAGATTAATTCATAAGCAAAAACATCCAAATCTACTGAAAATATAGGCTTTCTAAATAACACAAAATTTTTCATATTATTAAATTAAATGTTTTACATATTGCTTATCAACAATAATATTAGAAGAAAATAATATTTCTTTAACAAAATTATACGGGGACGACGGGGCTCGAACCCGCAACTTCCGGCGTGACAGGCCGGTGCTCTAACCAGTTGAACTACGCCCCCGAATATTTGAAATAATGGGCGATAGAGGACTCGAACCTCTGACCCCCTGCTTGTAAGGCAGGTGCTCTAAACCAACTGAGCTAATCGCCCATTATTAGTTTTCTTTCTTTTTATACAAAAGACCTATAGGAATCAACACTAAATATCCTACCACAAACAAAATAGGGGCAACATTCAAAGCTAATGGGTTATCCCAATTATCTTTAGTAAAATACAAAATTAAATAACCTAATACTATTGAAAGAACCCCACTTAAAATTAAATAAAAATTAACTTTTGTATAAACTTTTTTTCCTTCCATTTTCTTTTCTCTTAATTCATTCAATATCCGATTTAGAAAATAATTTTATTTAATCAAAAAGTCAAGATTTTTAATAAAAATATTCTAAAAAAAATAAAGTTGTATTTTTTACAATTTATCTCTTGACTTTGTATATATAATTTTATTTTTTATATCCTAGTGGTAAAAAGTGGTAAAATATGCAAAAAAGTGGTTATATATGGGATTTAGAGGAAGAAAAATTTGTAGTTTAGATAAGAAAAATAGATTTCTATTTCCAAAGGAATTGAAGGACAAATTGCCTTCTGATAGTAGTTATAAATTTATTCTAATAAATAGTTTTGATGGTACTAAATCCTTATATTTGTATCCTCTCGAAAATTGGCAAAAATTTGAAAAAGCACTGTTAAAAAAACCATTAAAAAAAGATGTTATTAAATTTAGAAATTTTATATTGGGTAATTTAGTAGAACTAGAGATGGATAAAAATGGAAGATTACTTATTCCACAAAATAAACTAGATTTTATTAATGCTAAAAACGAAATATTAATCTTTGGAGATATAGACAAATTTCAAATATGGGCTCCTGAAGAGTTTGAAAGATATAATTCTACTCTTGATTTTGATCCGGAAGAAATACTAAAAGACTTGTACATATATAATGAAGAGTTAGATAGTGATGAATAAAGAAAAAAAACACGTTCCTGTTCTTTTAAAAGAAAGTATAGAATTGCTCAGTATAAAAAAAGATGGAGTATATGTAGATTTAACTACTGGGTTAGGTGGTCATTCTATTGAAATAAGTAAAAGATTAGGGGATTCGGGGCTACTAATTTGTATAGATATGGACAAAAATAATTTAGAATATAGCAAAAATAGAATACTACAACATGAAGTAAAAAATAAACTGCTATTTGTTGAAGATAACTTTAAAAATATAAAACATATATTTAATATGTTAGATATAGAAAAAATTGATGGATTTATAGCCGATTTAGGGGTTGCCAGTGTACATCTTGATGACCATTCATATGGATTATCATATAGATTTAATAGTATTATTGATATGAGATTATCTAAAAAAATTACTAAAACTGCTCAAGACTTCTTCTTATTAGAAAGGGAAGAAATAGAAACAATATTGAAAGATTATGGAGAAATAAAAGGGGCAAAAAAACTGGCTGATATGTTTATTGTAAAATTAAGACATAAATATCCTAATATAACTACTTTTGATGTGGTAAATGTTGTGAAAGAAACTTTTAAAAATGTAAACAATCGCGTATTATCTATGGTATTTCAAGCTATAAGAATATGGGTAAACGAAGAGCTGGAAAATTTAAGAATGATGTTATATGATATATTACCTTTTATGAAAGTTAATTCAAGAGGAGTTATATTATCTTATCATTCCCTAGAAGACAGAATTGTAAAAGAATTTATTAAAGAACATGAAATAAAGATTATTAATGGTTACAAAGATTATAATTTTCAACCAATATTACAAAGAATAAACAAAAAGCCTATTATTGCTTCTAGGGAAGAAGTGCAAAATTAAGAGGATTTATTAAGGTAAGAGATATATGAAATACGAAGGCTTAAAAAAGTTTTTTATACTTATAGGCATTGTTGTTTTTCTAATATTAGGGTCTATTATTGGTATAATAAAAGAAAATAAATACAATATTCTAAAAAGGAAATTAAATAAAATTAAATATAAAAATGAAAAACTTATTACAATTCTAAATACAAAAAAATCAATTTTAGAAGATAAACTTCTCTCTTCCAATATAGAAAAAAAAGCCAAAGAGATAGGACTTGTTTATCCAGATAAAGAATATAAAATCGTTTTTATAACACCTGGTATTAGACCCAAGAATAAAGACAACAATAGCTTTTTTAACTTTGCAAAAATTAAAGAGAAATTTATCTCCCAAACATTTGCTAATACATTTAAATAGATATGGATAATAAAACTATAAAAATTTTAGTAATTCTTTTAGTTATTATGTTTGGATATATTATATCTATAGGAAAATTAGCATATATTCAAATATATAAAAGAGAATATTATATTAAATACGGGAAAAAGATTTACTGGAGAAGTAAACCTTTAATACCGCCAAGAGGGAATATATTTGATAGGGATTATGAAAATCTAACTTATAATATCAAAGAAAAAAATAAATACACTAGAATATATCCTCTTCACTATCATGCAGGACAAATAGTTGGATTTGTAGGGAAAGATTATCAAGGTAAAAGTGGTATAGAGTTGAAATTTAATACCCAATTGAAAGGAACTGAAGGATGGATAGTATATGACAAATATAAATTTTTTGAAAAAATAAAAAAGCCTAAACAAGGAGATAATATTGTTTTAACTATAGATAAGAAAATACAATATATAGCAGATGAAGAACTGGAAAAAGGTATAAATTTTACAAAAGCTGAACGAGGGGTTGTAATAATATCCAACCCCAAAACTGGGGAAATACTAGCTATGAGTTCTTATCCCTTTTTTGACCCCAATAATCCATATAAAAATTTAAAAAATTCTAAAAATTTAGGTATCTCTTTAGTATATGAACCAGGATCTGTTTATAAAGTAATACCTGCTACTATTGCTTTAGAATATTTTTATTTCTATCCAAATGATATAATTCCTGAAACAAAAAAAGGAATTTTAAGACTGTATGATGTAACAATCAGGGATCATGAAGTTTTTGGTAGAGATTTAACATTTGCAGAATGTTTGGTACACTCATCTAATGTTGGTTTTGCCCTTATTGCTGAAAAAATAGGTCCTAAAAAATTATGGGAATATTCAATAGATTATGGGGTTGGTAGAAAAACAGGCATTGAACTTCCAGGAGAAGAAAAAGGGAAAATCAAAAATTATGGTGATAAAAGTTGGAGTAAGGTTGATCATTTATATATGGCTATTGGATATGGGGTTCAATTAACACCTATACAAATCCTTACCATATATAATACTATTGCTAATGATGGGCTAAAAGTTAGACCTCATATTATAAAAGAAATAAGAAATCATAAAAATAGAATTATAAAAAAGTATGATACAAAATCTTGGGAAATGGATAAAATTGGAAGTAACCTCACATTTCAAAGATTAAAAGGTATGTTAAAAGGAGTTGTAGATTCAGGAACAGCCAGATTAGCCAAAATAGATGGTATAGAAATATGTGGTAAAACAGGAACAGCTGAAAAATATATAAATGGAAAATATTCCAAAAGTGCCCATTATACTACTTTTGTGGGATTTTTACCTATGAAGAACCCTATACTTTCAATTATAGTTGTTCTTGATAATCCTAAGACTAATCAATATGCAGGTAGAACATCTGCTGTAATATTTAGAAATATTGTAAAAAGAATAATTACAGATCCAGAATTAGAATATTACGATATTATATATTCTTCAAAACTGGCTAAAAAAAACAAAAAAAAATATCAAATACCTGATCTTATAGGAAAAGAAGTTCAAGAAGCTATTAAGATATTAAAACAGGAAAATATAAAATTCTCTCTTATAGGCAATGGTAATTATGTTGTTTCCCAGCTTCCTGAACCTAAATTAGTAAAAGAAAAACCTAAAAGTATAAAAATATTTTTAACTCCTAAAAATGAAATTAATGCAGAAAAATATACACCAAATGTTATCGGTTTAAGTATGCGAGAAGCTATTAGAATATTATTAAAAGAAGGATATAAACCTATTATAAAAGGTAGTGGCGTTGTTATTAAACAAACTCCTCCACCCAAGACTAAATTTAAAAAAGATAAAAAAATAATACTTTTAGGGAGTGATAGTTAATGAGGTTTTATAATATTATTAATCAATTAAAAGAAAAATTTTCAGATACTATTACAATAGAAGAAATTAATCTTTTTTTTGATTTTGAAGTAAGTGATATAATTTATAATAGTAAGGATACAAAAGAAAACTCTATTTTTGTTGCTATTAAAGGATTAACTTCTGATGGCCATAACTTTATAAATGATGCTATAGATAAAGGCGCAAAAGCCATTTTTATAGAAGATAAAAATATATTGCCAAATATAAAAGAAAATATTAATATTATATATACAAGTTCCTCAAGGAAAATACTTGCTGCCATCTCGAATATATTCTATAACTTTCCTTATAAAAATACGACACTTATAGGAATCACTGGAACAAATGGAAAAACTTCTATTGCTTTTTCTTTATATAATTACTTTTACAATTATAAAGATAGAAATTCTGGACTAATTGGAACTATTTATTATAAAATAAATAACACAACTATTAAATCAAAAAATACTACACCAGAAAGCAAAGATTATATAAAACTATTAAAAGAAATGGTTGATAAAAAGGTTGAATATGTAAGTAGTGAAATATCTTCTCATGCTCTAAAATTAGATAGAGTATTTTCTATTGAATATGATGTTGCCATATTTACTAACCTTACACGAGATCATTTAGATTTTCACACTGATATGGAAGATTATTATAATAGTAAAAAATTACTCTTTACCGATCATATAAAAAATAATGGTGTAAGTATTATTAATATAGATAATGAATATGGAAAAAAACTTTTTAATGAATTAAATCGTAATAATAAATACCCTATTTCTATTAAAAATAAAAATGCATATTTCTATATTTCTCAAATAGTTTTAACAGAAAATTTTTCAAACTATATTATTTCTATAAATAAAAGTCAAAATATTTCAATTACTACTAATCTAATAGGTGAATTTAATGTATACAATAGTGCTTTTATATTTGCGACTTTATATTTATTAGGCGAAAAAATAGAAGATATAACAGAATATCTTAAAGAAGTTCCTCCAATTCCAGGTAGATTAGAAAAAATAAAAAATAATATTAATAGACATATAATAATAGACTATGCTCATACCCCTGATGCTTTAGAAAATGTTTTAAAAACTATAAAGAAGCTTTCAAAGAAAAGAATTATCTCTGTTTTCGGCGCTGGTGGTGATAGAGATTCAGGAAAAAGACCATTAATGGGACAAGTAGCTGAAAAATATTCTGATATTATTATTA
>JAMORN010000048.1 GCA_027063545.1 bacterium
CCATATGAAAAAGAAATAGGATGAGTATAATGGGTCATTCTTAAATATCCGTCAAAAACATGATGAGCATATACCCAAGGCTCAACTCTAGTATAATCTAAAGCCAATAAATAATAATAATCTTTATTTAATTTCTTTAAATATCCAATTCCTGTAGATAAAGCCCATTTATCAGACCACCAATCAGAAGTAAAATACTTATATAGATTAACAGTTGTCATATCATCAACAAAAACTCCTAAATATACCTTAAATCCATTTTTATATAAAGTAATATCTCCTCCTAATGCTTTGTTATCTTGATCTCCATAATAATGCTCTGCTAAAACAAATGGAACAACTGGGAAAACATACATAGGAACAAATCTATCCATAAACATAACGCCTTCATAAAATCCAATATTTATAAAAGAAAATACTGGAAATTCAAGTCTATGAAATGCAAAATATTTATTCAAAAGAAGTGTATCTGTTATTAAAAATAGAAGTCCCCAACTATATTTAAATCTGGAAATATTATAGGAGGCAATGTAATAATCATAAGATAAAGAGCTATCACTTAAAAATATATTATCAAAAAATGAAGGACCTATAGATAAACTATTATGCCCTAAATCAACTTGAAAATCTTTAGAAATATCTATATTTAAACTCCATATAGGCCTATCATAAAGTTTTACATTATTTGAATCCTCCCCAGTTTTGTTGGTTTCTATATTATAATAAGGTTCTGTATAAGAATCCCATTTCCAAAATTTAAAAACATCTCTATTATACTCTAATCTATTATTTTTAAAGTCTCCCCAGAATTCTATTTTCTTTGTTTTTAATCCTATTATTAAAGAATAAAAGCCATAATTCCCCTTTAAAGAAAAATCTTTTCTAAGATCTCCTCCCATTGAAATTCCTGTTAATATAAATGTATTTGTATCTCTTACTTTGTAAAAAAAACCATCCTCTATAGGCATTTTTATATTTATATCAAGTTCTTTTAATTTTAAAGGATAAATCTCTGAATTTTTAGGTATAAGTTTTGTATACAAATCTGAGTAATAATAATGATAATTTGTCCTTACATTAAGAATCTCTTGAGAGTATAAAAAACTGAAAAAAACTAATATAAAAAGAATAATTTTCTTTACCATCTTACCATCTGAACATTTTCTATTGGTTCATTAAATAGATAATAACCAACTTTTTTAAATTTTTCAACCTCATTTGATACATAAAATCTTATAAAACCTTTCTCCTTTTTATCATTTAAAAGATTTTTCTCTTCTAAACTTTTCTTTAAGAATTTAGCTGTAGTTTGTGCTGAATCAACTATTTTTACATCATTACCTATAAACTCTTGAATTAAATCTTTAATCACAGGGTAATGAGTACAACCAAGTATTAAAGTATCTATACCACTCCCCTTTAAATCTTTTAAATACTCTTCAACTACAAGTTTTGTTACCTTATGATCTATCCAACCCTCTTCTATCAAAGGAACAAAAAGAGGGCATGCCTTTGAAAAGACCTTAACATCTTTATCTAAATTCTTAAGACCTCTTGTATAGCTTCCACTTTCTATTGTTCCTACTGTTCCAATTACACCTATTTTTTTATTTTTTGTATGAGATAATCCTGTTATTACACCCGGTTCTATTACACCCATAATATTCACATCCGGAAATTCCTCTCTTAAAAAATCTAAGGCTAAGCTTGAAGCTGTATTACAAGCAACAACAATATATTTAACATCAAATTCTAGTAGAAATTTTACAATATCATAAGAGTATTTTTCGATAATATCCTTTGAACGTGGGCCATAAGGTGCTCTTGCTGTATCACCAAAATATATTAAATCTTCATTTGGAAGAAGTCTTTTTATCTCTTTTAAAAC
>JAMORN010000049.1 GCA_027063545.1 bacterium
ATCAGATGTAATCTCTTTAAATAATCAATCATTATTTTTATTCTTATTTACAGAAACACCTAAAAAAGGTGGAAATGTTATAATTAATAGATTAAAAGATAAAATTTATAATTTAATCAAAGATAATTTTAAGCTTAATATAGAGATATCTACTAATATAATAGAAATAAACAAAAATTCTGAAATATCTGAAATTTTTGAAAGAATAAAAAATTATATAACAACATAATTAAATAAAAATGATAGATTTTATTTATAGTATTTACAACTTTCTAAATTATATCACGCTTGGAAAATTTTTAAGAATCTTCTGGTTTTTTTTTATATTTGATTTTTTAAGATATACCCTTTTTGATATTATTATCTTAATAACCAAAAAAGCTCATAAAAATAGCTTTGCTATAGAAAAAGCTAAAAAAGAACTATTTGCTCAAAAGCCATTAGTCTCTATAATTGTACCAGGAAAAAATGAAGGAAAACATATCCCAAAATTAATTGAATCATTAGAAAATCAGACTTATAAAAATTTTGAAATTATTATTATTGATGATGGATCTGACGATGATACCTATCAAATATGTTCATACCTATATAGTATTGGTAAAATAGATAAATATTTAAGAAATGAGATTAGGGGAGGAAAAGCTTCAGCAGCTAATTTTGGCTTACGATTTGCAGATGGGGAATATATAATACATCTAGATGCAGATTCATATTTAGAGTTTGATGCTATTGAAAATATTATTATACCATTTTTTATGGATAAAAAAATAGGAGCTGTTGGGGGTGATATAAGAGTGGCCAACTATAATGAAAATATATTAACTTCTCTTCAAGCTATAGAATATATAAAATCAATATCTATAGGAAGAGAAGTAACAAGTTTTTTAGGAATTTTAAGGGTAATATCAGGGGCTTTTGGTGCTTTTCGTAAAGATATTCTTAATAGAATTGGAGGATGGGATATAGGCCCAGGTCTTGATGGAGATATTACTATAAGAATAAGAAAATTAGGAGCTAAAGTAACATTCACATCCTCAGCTATTTGTTATACAAATGTTCCTACTAATATAAAATCTTTAACCAAACAAAGATATAGATGGGATAGATCTCTTATAAGATTTAGATTACGACGTCATAGAGATATACTTATGCCAGATGAACATTTTAATCCTTTAAACTTTTTAACCTTTCTTGATAATATATGGTTTAATTTAATAATGACAATAAATTTTTGGATATATATGTTTGATATTTTTAATAACTTTTTGAGTTATATCAATATTATTTTTGTTGTAAATTATTTTTTATATTTATTTACTGATATTATACAATTTGTTGTAGCTCTTTCTGTTATACCGAGAAGTTTTAAATTTTTTAACCTGATTATATATATACCTCTTCTACCATTTTATATGGGTATTTATCTAAGAATAATTAGGACATATGCATATTTTATGGAATTTTTCTTTAAAGCTTCATATAAAGACCCTTGGAATCCTTGGAAGGTTTCTAAAAAAGTTGTAGAGGTTGATTTTCAAAATAAATAGTTATATGATAACAGGAGGAAAAATAATGAATTTGAATATTGAAAATTTTTTTAAAAATAAAGGTAAAAACAACATCATTATTGTAGGGTTAGGATATGTCGGGCTTCCTCTTTTAATGACATTTAACAAAAAATATAATGTTATTGGCTTTGATTTAAATAAAGAAAGAATAGAAGAGTTAAAAAATAATTATGACAGAACCGAGCAAATCTCAGAAGAAGAATTAAAAAAGGCAAATATAAAATTCTCAAATGATCCTTCTATATTAAAAAAGGGGAAAATATTTATTATCACAGTTCCTACACCTATTACCAAAGAGACAAATCCTGATCTATCAT
>JAMORN010000050.1 GCA_027063545.1 bacterium
TTAATGAAATAAAAACTTATATAAAAAATGTGTATCCCGTAGAAGGAAGACTATCATATTTTTACATAAATGATAATTTAATTATTGATGATTCTTACAATGCTAACTATAATTCTATAATTAATCTTATAAAAACTGTTGATACAATAAGAGGATATAACAATAAATATATTATCCTTGGTGAAATGTTAGAACTGGGAGAAAAAGAAGAAGAACTTCATAAAAAATTGGTTAATAATATAAAAGAGTACAAAAAAATAAACTTTATTTTAAAAGGAGAAATTTATAAAAAATTAACAAATAACTCGAATAATATTAAGATTTTGAATACAAATGAAGAAATTATAAACGAAATTAATAATATTCTTAAGTTAAAGAATAATATAATAGCCTTTAAAGGATCTCATGCAACAGAAATATATAAAATAGTAAATACTATTAAGGAGAGGATATAAAATGCTTTATTTTTTACTTTATCCGTTAAAAGATATTTTCTCCATTTTTAATGTGTTGCAATATATAACTTTTAGGGCTGTAAGTGCTACTCTTACATCTATAATAATAAGTTTATTCTTTGGTAGGTATATAATTGAAAAATTAAAAGAATTACAGATTGAAGAAAGTATAAGAAATGATGGACCTGCTACTCATTTAAAAAAGATTGGTACTCCTACCATGGGAGGTATTATAATTTTAATAAGTGTGCTGGTATCTACTATCTTATGGGCAAGACTTGACAATATGTATATCATTACCATTTTAGTAGGTACTACTATGATGGGTATTCTTGGAATAATTGATGATTATATTAAAATAAAATTAAAAAATAAAAAAGGATTAATACCTAGGTATAAATTTTTAGGTCAAATATTAACAGCTATTATTATAACATATTTAATGTATAAACTTCCTATTAGTAAAGAACTAATTACAAAAACAAGTATACCTTTAATGAAAAATGTTCTTCTAAACTATGGTATATTTTTTATTCCTGCTGTAATATTTATTATAGTAGGAGCATCAAATGCTGTAAATATAACAGATGGACTGGATGGTCTAGCAATTGGATTAATAGCTATCTCTTTTGTTGGACTTTCCATATTAGCATATATAAGTGGAAATATAAAAGCAGCTTCATATTTACATATGTTATATCTCCCTGGAAGTGGTGAACTTACTATATTTACTATGTCTATTATAGGAGCTAGTTTAGGATTTTTGTGGTATAACTCCCATCCTGCATCTGTTTTTATGGGAGATACTGGGAGTTTAGCTCTAGGTGGAGCTTTAGGTATTACAGCAATACTATTAAAAAAGGAATTATTTTTGATCATTTTAGGTGGTGTTTTTATTATAGAGACTCTTTCTGTTATATTACAAGTAGGATCATACAAGTTAAGAAATAAAAAAAGAATATTTAAAATGGCTCCTATACACCACCATTTTGAACTATCAGGATGGCATGAGAATAAAGTTGTTGTTAGATTTTGGATTATAGGTATAATGCTGCTATTGTTAACACTTGCAATAATTAAAGTTCAATAATTGAGGGAAATTTAATATGAATATAATATATGAATTAAAAAACAAAAAAATTGCCGTTTTAGGAGTTGGGCTTACGGGTAGTGCGTTTATAGACTATCTCCTATATAATAAAATTTACAATTTTGAGTGTTTTGATGAATTTGAAATTAAAAAAGAAATTAAAGAAAAATTAGATAAATTTAATATAAAGTATAATAAGATTGATTTAAATAAGGATTCTCTCTTAGATTTTGATTTAATTTTTATATCCCCAGGTATTGATAGGCGAAAAAAAGCTATTAAAGAAGCAATAGAAAGAAATATTGAAATTGTAAATGATATAGAGTTAGTTTAT
>JAMORN010000051.1 GCA_027063545.1 bacterium
GTTTACTTTTCTATAGGACTCTTTAAAAAAACTGTAATTGCAGACACTTTTGCTATTGTCGCTAATTATGGATTTAGATATACAAATAGTCTTTCAACTATTGATGCTATAGTTGTAATTTTGGCATATACTTTTCAAATATACTTTGATTTTAGTGGTTATAGTGATATGGCAATAAGCCTAGGACGGTTTTTTAATATAAAACTTCCAATAAACTTTAATTCTCCTTATAAAAGTTTAAATATCCAAGAATTCTGGAGAAGATGGCATATAACACTTTTTAGATTTCTTAGGGATTACATATATATTCCTCTTGGAGGAAATAGAGTCTCTAAAGTAAAAACATATATAAATATCTTTATTACATTCTTAATTGGAGGAATATGGCATGGTGCTGGCTGGACCTTTATTATATGGGGAATTCTTCACTCTTTTGCCCTTATTTTAAATAGGATATTTAAAGAGTTTAAAATAACATTAAATAAATATATCTCTTGGGCTTTAACATTCTCTTTTGTTGTTTTTACCTGGATATTCTTTAGAGCAAAAGATTTAAAAGAGGCTTTTAATATTATAAATGCTCTACTCTCATTTAGTTTTTATCATAAACTATACTATATCAAAACAACACATTATAAAATTTATTTACTTATCTTAATGGGCTTTATTATATCGCTTTTATTTAAGAACTCAAATGAAATTATTGAAAACTTAAATATAAGTCAAAAAACAGCAATTATATTTGGGGTAATATTTGCTATAGGTGTTTTATTTGTAAATAGAACAAGTGAGTTTATTTATTTTAATTTTTAAAAATATGGAAAAAGAAATTAAATGGATTAAAACTTTCTTTTTAACGGCCTTTTTTATTTTATTTTCGATTATTCTATTTAACATTTTAATAGATCCATTTGGGTTATATAGAATTTCTAAATTTATCTGCTTTAATACTGAGAATGAAATCTATTTAAATGGAACATTAATAAAACACTTTAAACCCAATTCTTTAATCCTTGGTACATCAATGGTTGAAAATTTTATTATATCAGAGGTTGAAGATAAACTTGGATTTAAAAATTGTTTAAAACTCTCTTTATCTGGGTCTACAATCTATCAGCAATCTCTTATGTTTAACTATGCTAAAAAATACAATCATATCGATGAGGTTCTATGGGGTATTGATATATTCTCTTTTTCAAAAAAAGATAATAAACTTTATAAGGATTTCCCCTACTATTTATATAACAATAAAATAATAGATGACTATAAATATCTACTCTCTCCAAATACTACAAAAACATCTATAAAAAACCTTCTAAAATATATTACCAATAAAAATAGTATATGTTTTGATATGAATAGAATGTACGAATGGCAGCATGTATATGAAGGAAAATTTAAAGAAAAATTACTATAATTTTTTTCTTCCTATTATAAAAGAAAATTCTAATACCGAATTTATTCTATTTTTTCCGCCTTACAGTTATTTAACATATAGAGTGTTAGAAGAAAAAGGTGTTTTAAAAAATTATTTAGAATTTAAAAAATTCTTAAAAAAAGATTTGCTTAAATATAAAAATGTAAAATTATATGATTTTCAAAACGATTCAAGTATTATTTATAATCTTGAGCTTTACAAAGATATAACCCATTATCATCAAAAAATCACTTCAAAAATACTAGACTACATCAAAGAAAATAAATTTTTGGTAACTAATGCAAATAAATAACAATTTCTATTAAATCCATTTAAAACTTAGGAAAAAATGGACCGCCATATATCCCTATATCATTTCTTGTTGAATCCTCATCTAAATAATTCTCTCCTGGAATACCCCTATCTATACAAGGAGAATAAGGAGAAAGTAAATACTCACCC
>JAMORN010000052.1 GCA_027063545.1 bacterium
GCCCTTGATGATGCTATTGATAGTGTTAACAACCAAAGAGCAACAATAGGGGCTTATGTTAATAGATTGGAACATACAATAGCTAATTTAAAAAATGCTCAACTTAACACCCAGGCTGCTGAATCACTCATTAGAGATGTAGATGTAGGTGAGGAAATGGCTAACTTCACTAGACTTCAAATACTTGCTCAAACAGGTACAGCAATGCTTGCTCAGGCAAATATGGTTCCTCAAACTGTTTTAAATCTATTTAATGGATAATAAAAAATCTCCCTCTTTTTATTCTTGAGGGAGGAGTTTTTTTTCCAAATATATTGATAGTATACTTAAAGATATAATAATCCCTGAAAAATCAGCAAAAAAATCATATATAGAAGATTGTCTTCCCGGGATAAAACTTTGTATAGTTTCCTCAAAAGCGCCATAACCAATACCTATAATAAAAGATAACACAAATGCTCTTAGTATATTATATTTATTTATATACAAATATTTTAAAAAAAACAAAGATGATAATATTCCATAAAAGCTAGCATGAAAAATTTTATCCATACCTTTTATAAAAATAAATTTAGGTAAATCTCTACCTGGAATAGTACCTAAATAAAACATTAAAATCATCCAAAAATAAGGCAAAAACAATAAAAAGTAATAAAAAATTCTGTGTTTACTTCTTAAATAATGCACTTACACTTTCTCCATAATGAATTCTTTTAATAGCTTCTGCAAAAAGAGGAGCAACATCTAAAACAGTTATTTTATCTATCTGCTTTTCCTTGGGTAGTGGAATTGTATTTGTTACAACAACCTCATCAATTGTAGAATTTTTAAGTCTTTCAATTGCTGGACCCACTAATACTCCATGAACAGCAAAAGCCCTTATTGTCTTTGCTCCCATTCTTCTTAAAGCCTTCTCTGCTTCTATCATTGAACCTGCTGTTGATATCTCATCATCAAATATTATAGCATCTTTTCCCTCAACCTCTCCTATAACATGATAAACATGCGCCTGATCATCATCTGCTAATCTTCTTTTATCCATTACTGCTAGTGGTAAATTAAGTCTTGTTGCATAAGCTCCTGCTCTTTTAGCACTTCCAGCATCTGGAGCAACAACAACAGCATTTGATAAATCATAATTTTCTTTAAAATAATCTGTTGCTACCTTTATTGCTAAAAGTTGATCCGCTGGTATTCTAAAAAATCCCTGTATTTGAGGAGAATGTAGATTCATTGTTAAAACTCTATCAGCTCCTGCTGTTTCAACAAGATCTGCAACAAGCCTTGCTGTTATTGATATTCTTGGTTCATCCTTTTTATCACTCCTAACATAGGGATAATATGGCATAACTGATGTAATTCTTCCTGCTGAAGCATGCTTTAAAGCATCAATCATAATAAGAAGTTCCATAAAATGATCATTAACAGGTGGCACTGATGTTTGAATAACAAAAACATCTGCACCTCTTACACATACCTCAGGCCTTACCTTAATATTATCATTAGCAAATCTAATAATACTCATAGGTGATAGCTCTATTCCCAATTCTTCAGCAACTCTTTTTGCAAACTCTGGGTGTGATGATCCTGAAAATAACTCTATTCTAGTATGAGACATCATAACTTTATTCTCCTTTTTTTAATATGTTTCTAATTTTTTCTGATAAGCTTTTTGCTCTATTTTTTATCTCTAATAGCAAATCTCCACCTTCCGCTTGAGGATAAAGAATCCCACGGGAGGAGTTTATTATAGAAAGACCTTTATTTTCTAAATTTGTTGATAAAACACTTTTTTCTAAATCTCCACCCTGTGCTCCAACACCTGGCACTAAAAAAATAATATCTTTTCCCTCTTCTCTCAAACTAAGAAGCTGATCTGGTTTTGTTGCTCCAATTACTGCGCCTGTATTTTTATAAATACTATTATATTCTTTTACTCTTTCAAACACCTCTTCGTATAAAAACCTATTATTATCCAATCTCTTTTTTTCAAAATCATCACTTCCTTTATTACTTGTTAAGACCAAAACAAAAACAAATCTATCTCTATACTCTAAAAATGGTTCTATAGAATCGCTTCCCATATAAGGAGCTATTGTTATAGCATCTGCGTTAAAGTATTCAAATAAAGAATAAGCATATTTTTTAGAAGTATTCCCTATATCCCCTCTTTTTCCATCAACAATCACAGGAATATCATCTGGAATATATTCAATAACCTCTTTTAAAACTTTCAAGCCTTCCCAACCAAAATATTCAAAAAAAGCCATATTAGGTTTATAACTAATAACATAATCCTTTGTTGCATCAATAACATCAAATAAAAATTTTCTAATTCCTTCTATATCTTTGGAATAACACCTAGAATCTATTTTTGTAATATCAGGATCAAGCCCTACACAAAGAAGCGTTTTTTTTGCCTCAAATTGTGAAAATAATTTCTCTAAAAATCTATTGTTCAATTTTCTCTCCTTTTTAAATAAATTTTTTTAAATCTATTAAATTATCAATAATCTCAACCTTTTCAAGAAGAGATGATGAATCATTTTGAAGCTTTTCAACCTCCTCAATACCATGACCTTTTTTTAGTAAAAAACCTTTTTTTAATTTGGCAGTTTCCACAAGTTTTACATCACTAACCTTATCACCAACAACAAAACTCTCACTTAAATCTATATTAAAATCCTTTTTAGCCTTTAAAACCATTCCTGGCTTTGGCTTTCTACATTCGCACTCTCCTGTAATATCAGGATGATGCGGGCAGAAATATATTCCATCAATTAAATAATTATCTCCCAAAAGTTCTATCATTCTTTTATTTACATTATGAAAATCCTCTTCTGTTAAATAACCTCTTGCTATTCCAGATTGATTTGAAATAACTATTATTAGAAAACCTTTCTGTTTTAAATATGTTAAAATCTTATAGGTATCTGAATAGAGTTCTACCTCTTCAGGATCTTTAATATAATGCTTTTCAACAATTAAAGTACCATCTCTATCAAAGAATACTGCTTTTTGCATATATTTAAAAATAAATTATTTTTTCTCATATGAAAAAAATAAAAAGCCTGTTGAAATTAATAAGAATAGAAAATACAATTCTTGCTGCTATTGGTGTTTTTTTAGGGAGTTTTTTCTCTGATATAGATATTTTTAAAAACTTCTATATAGTTTTTTCTTCATCTCTTAGTGCTTTTTTTATAACAGGCTTTGGAAATATTAATAATGATATTGTTGATTTTCAAACAGATTTAAAGAATAAAAAAAACCGGCCTTTAATAACTGGAGATTTCTCTTTAAAAGAAGCAATATTATTGCAGTACATTTTTTTAATATTAGGCTTTTTGGTTGTATGGAAGTGGAAGTATCTTCTTTTTATCTCATCTTCTGTTAGTATTATTCTTTTAGGATATAATAAAATATTTAAAAAACTCCCTATTATTGGCAATATTATTGTAGCCTCCCTTGTTAGTTTAACTTATATCTACGGTTCATTAACATCTATATATGTTAATAATATGTTAAAAATTGATTTTATACCTATAGTTTTTATATTTTTAATAAACTTTATAAGGGAGGTTGTTAAGGATATAGAGGATTATTATGGGGATAAAGAGTTAGGGTATAAAACTCTTCCTATAGTTATAGGACCAAACAAAACAAAGATTTTTCTTTATGTGCTTTATCTTATATTTATTCCTCTTTTATTTTACCCTGTTTTTAAAGGTGTTTATGGTAGAGTTTATTTATTTTTAATGCTTATGCTTGTATTTTTGCCTTTTCTTCATTCTTTAATCTTACTCATAAATGCTAGAATAAAAGAGGATTTTCACAAAATCAGTACTCTTTTAAAGTTTATTATGATAGGTGGTATTTTCACTCTTGTTTTTGATAAAATAATTAAATTATAAAAAAGGATAGGATCATGAGGGTTCTTATTCAAAGGTGTTTAGAGGCTAATTGTAAGGTTGAAGGAAAGATTGTTGGAGAGATAAAAAAAGGTTTTGTAGTTTTTGTTGGTTTTCATAAAGATGATAGCATAAATGATTTAGAGTATTTATTTAAAAAGGTTTCTAATATAAGAATATTTGAAAACGAAGAGGGGAAAATTCATTATAGTATTCAAGACATAAAAGGTGAGATTCTTTTAATTCCACAATTTACCCTATATGCTAATACCAAAAAAGGAAATAGACCAGATTTTTTAGAATCAATGCCTCCTCAACAAGCAAAAGAGTTCTTTTATAGTTTTGTTGATATGTTTAAACAAAGAACCTCATTAAAAATAGAAACTGGTGTTTTTGGTGCTGATATGAAGATTTATGTTTTAAATGATGGCCCTTTTTCAATATTTATAGATAGTTCTCAAAGAGTAGGGAAATAAAAAATGGAGATAGATAAAAATACCTACAACCTTTTTGGTTATATCATACCTGCTTATAATGAATACCCATATATAGAGAATGTTTTAAACAAACTATTAACATTAGGGATTGAAAGGGATAATATATTAGTTATTGATGATTCTTCAAATGATGAAACACCTAGATCTATAAAAAAATTTAGGGTAAATTGTATTTCACATGGTATAAATAAAGGCAAAGGTGCTGGTATTATTGAGGGTATAAAATTTTTTTTTCAAAGATCTAAATTAAAAGAGAAATTAAAAGGTGTTTTTATAATAGATGGGGATGGTCAACATCCACCTGTTCATATTAAAGATTTTATAAAACTTTATTTAGAAAAACGGAGTGATTTAATTATAGGAAAAAGGGAGTTTTCTCCAAAAAAAATGCCTATTGATAGAATTATATCCAATACATTAACAAGTTTTTTTATATCTTTAGTTTGTAGAAAAAGGATCTATGATTCACAATCTGGATATAGATTTTTAAGTAAAAAATTTGCTTTATTTTTTAAGCCAAAAGACACAAGGTTTTTAACAGAATCGGAGATGATAATACAAGCAGCAAAAGAAGGGTTTAAGATTGATTTTGTTGATATAGAAACAGTTTATAACAAAAGTGTTTCTAAGATAAATAGATTTAGCGATACTCTTAGATTTATAAAATGGTATTTTAAAGATGCTTTTTTTTATAAAAAAAGGAAAAAGTAGGAATGGAGTTTAAAGAAGAAAAGGAGTTTTTAATAAGGGAACTTAAAAACTCTGGAACATTTGATTTAAAGGTTTTAGAGGCTATTTATAATATCCCAAGGGAGGTATTTGTTCCTGAGTTTTTAAAGGATAGAGCATATGAAAATGTTCCTCTACCAATAGGAGAAGGGCAAACTATTTCTCAACCTTTTATGGTAGCTTATATGACACAGCATTTAGAGATTTTTGAGGGTTGTAAGGTTTTAGAGATTGGAACAGGAAGTGGTTATCAAGCAGGTATTTTAAGTTATTTAGGATGCGAGGTTTATACTATAGAAAGAATTGATTATTTATCAAAAAAAGCAAAAGAGAATTTAAAAAAGGCTTCTGAGGTGATTGGTAAGGATTTACTTAAAAATATAAAATTCTTTATTGGCGATGGTTCATTAGGATTTAAAAATTATGCTCCTTATGATAGAATAATTATAACTGCTGCCGCAATCTATAATAAAACACAAACATTTATAGAACAACTCTCTGATAACAATGGAATTTTAATAGTTCCTGAAGGAAAAAATCTAGAGATTCAGATTTTAAGAAAATATATAAAAAACAATGGAAAGATTGAGGTTATTGATTTGGATTATTGTAGGTTTGTTCCTTTAATTGGAGAAAATGGATGGCAAGAGGATTAAAAAAATAGATAAAGGGGAGAGATTAGAATGAAAAAGGATTTAAGAGAACTTTTAAAAGAAAAGATATTAATATTAGACGGAGCAACTGGAACAGAACTTCAAAAAAAAGGTCTTCCAAAGGGAGTTTGTCCTGAATGGTGGATATATGAAAACCCAACTCCTTTAATAGAACTTCAAAGGGATTATGTAAAAAATGGATCTATGGCTGTTTTAGCCCCTACATTTGGAGCAAATAGAATAAAACTATCAAACTATGGCCTTGAGAATAAAACTAGGTTTTTAAACAAAGAACTTGTAAAAATATCAAGAAAGGCTGTAGGTAAGGATATATATGTTTTGGGAGATATATCCTCAACAGGAAAATTTGTTGAACCTTTTGGAGAACTTCCTTTTGAGGAGGCTGTTAATGTTTATAAAGAGCAGGTAGAAGCTTTGGTTGAGGCTGGTGTTGATGGATTTTTTATAGAAACAATGATAGATATTCAAGAGGCAAGGGCTGCTCTTATTGCTGTAAAGGAAACAATTGATCTTCCTGTTTTTGTTTCTATGACATATGAAATGGATGGCCATACACTAACAGGTTCTGATCCTATAACAGCCTCAATAACTCTTGCCAGTTTAGGAGCTGATGCTGTTGGAGCAAATTGTTCTACAGGTCCTGATAGAATGGTTGAGGTTATAAAAAAGATCAAAGAGGTTGTTAGTATTCCTGTTTTAGCAAAGCCAAATGCTGGACTACCTAAATTAAAGGACGGAAAAACAGTTTTTGATATGGGTCCAGAGGAGTTTGCCTCATTTTTACCTAAATTTTATGAGTATGGTATAAATATAATAGGTGGTTGTTGTGGAACAACCCCTGATCATATAAAATTAGTTAGTGAGTTTTTTAAGGATAAAAAGCCTATTCCTCCAAAACACAAAAAACTTCCTCCTATAGCAACCTCTACAAGAAAGAGTGTTTTATTTGATATAGATGGCGAGTTTATTATAATAGGGGAGAGGATAAACCCTACAGGAAAAAAGAAGCTAAAAGAAGATATAAAGAATAAAAACTATGTTTCTATTAAAAAACTTGCTTTAGAGCAAAAAAATGCTGGTGCACATCTTCTAGATATAAACGTAGGAGTTCCTTCAGTTGATGAGGTTGAGGTAGCAAAAGAGGTTATACCTCAGATATTAAAAATTGTAGATACACCTCTTGTTATTGATTCTTCAAATGTTGAGGTATTTGAGAGGATTTTAAGAATATATCCGGGAAGAGCAGTTATCAACTCTATTTCTTTTGAAAAACATAAATATGAAAAACTTCTTCCATTGGTAAAAAAATATGGTTCTTTATTTATATTTTTACCTCTTTCAGAAAAAGGAATACCAAAAAGTATTAAAGAGAAAATAGAAATAACAAAAAAGGCTTTAGATGTTTTTGAAAAAGAATATAATATTCCAAAAGAATATATGATAATAGATGGGCTTGTTATGACTGTATCAACTGGTAGTGAAAATGCAAAACTATTTCTTGATTACATAGAGTGGGTATATAAAAATATAAAACTTCCAACAACAGCTGGGCTTTCAAATATTAGTTTTGGTCTTCCAAATAGAAAGATTATAAACACAACATTTCTTTCTATGGCAACCTCAAAAGGCTTAACCTCTGCTATTATTAATCCAAACTCTAAGGAAATGATGGATACCATATGCACTATAAACCTTCTTAAAGGAGCAGATAAAAACGCACTGAAATATATAGAAAGATTCTCTCAAGAAATATCTGAAGATGACCTTAAAAAACAGAAAAAAACAGAAAACATAGAAAACCTTCCATTAGATAAAAGACTATATAAAATGGTTGTTGATGGAACAGACGATTTCTTGGAGGAGGTTGTTAATAATCTGTTAAAAGAGAAATCTCCTCAGGATATAATGGATCATATTTTAATTCCAGCAATAAGGGAAGTTGGAGACTTATATGATAAAAAGATATATTTTCTTCCACAACTTATGATGAGTGCAAATGTTATGCAAAAGGCTGTCAAAATACTGGAACCTCTTTTAAGAAAGGAGTCCAACGAAGAAAAGGGTGTTGTTGTTTTTGCAACAGTAAAAGGTGATATTCATGATATAGGAAAAAATATTGTTATTTTAATGTTAAGAAATAATGGTTTTAAGGTTATTGATTTAGGAAAGGATGTTGATCTTGATACAATAATAGAGGCAGCAATAAAAAACAATGCTGATATTATAGGTCTTTCTGCTTTAATGACAACAACAATGACAGAGATGCCAAATGTGATAAAAAAGGTTAGAGAGTTGGGTCTTAAAGCAAAGGTTATGGTTGGTGGAGCAGTTGTTGATGAGGAGTATGCTAAATTAATTGGTGCTGATGGATATTCAAAGGATGCTGCAGAGGCTGTTAAGGTTGCAACAAAACTTTTAGAAGAAAAATAAAATTATAAAAAGATTAAAATAAAAAAGCCCTGAAAGAGCATAATTTAAAACTCTTTCAGGGCTTAATTTTTTATTATAGTTCTTTAATTTTCCCTTAATTTATTATTTATAAAAGATCTTACTTCCCCAGAATTCTGCATCATCACCTAATTCTTCTTCAATTCTTAAAAGTTGGTTGTACTTTGCCATTCTATCTGTTCTAGAAGCAGATCCTGTTTTGATTTGTCCAGCATTAACTGCTACTGCAATATCAGCAATTGTAGCATCTTCTGTTTCTCCAGATCTATGAGATATTACTGTTGTGTAAGCAGCTCTATGAGCCATTTGAATAGCATCTAATGTTTCTGATAATGTTCCAATTTGATTTACTTTAATTAAGATAGAATTTGCAACTCCCATCTCAATTCCTTTAGCAAGTCTCTTAACATTTGTTACAAACAAATCATCACCTACTAATTGAATCTTATCACCCAATACTTTTGTTAATTTTTCGAATCCTTCCCAATCTTCTTCTGCAAGACCATCTTCTATAGATACAATTGGATACTTATCAATTAATTTTTTATAGTAATTAACCATTTTGTCAGCATCATATTTATACTTTCCAAACTCATATATGTATTTATCACCATCTTTTTTAGCAAATTCACTAGAAGCAACATCAAGAGCTATAGAAACTTGTTCAGCAGGCTTATAACCAGCCTTTTCAATAGCCTTTAATATAGCATCTAAAGCCTCTTCATTCTTCTTAAAGTTAGGAGCAAAACCACCTTCATCACCAACATTTGTAGAGTGTCCTTGTTCTTTTAATACAGATTTTAAAGCATGAAATACTTCCACACCCATTCTAATTGCTTCTTTAAAAGAATCTGTACCATGAGGAACAATCATAAATTCTTGAAAATCTAAACCATTATCTGCGTGCTTTCCACCATTTATAACATTCATTAAAGGCACTGGTAATACTCTTGCTCTAACACCTCCAATATATTGATATAATGGAATATCAGCATAAGAAGCTGCAGCCTTTGCAACAGCTAAAGATACTCCTAAAATTGCATTTGCACCTAATTTTGATTTGTTTTCTGTTCCATCAAGTTCTATCATTATTCTATCTATTAAGTTTTGATTTGTAACATCAAGCCCTATTAATTCTTTTTTAATTACAGTATTTACATTTTCAACAGCCTTTAAAACACCTTTTCCATTGTATCTAGATTTATCACCATCTCTTAATTCAACAGCTTCAAATGTTCCTGTAGAAGCACCACTTGGAACTGCTGCTCTTCCAACAAAACCATTTTCTGTTATAACTTCAACTTCTACTGTTGGATTTCCTCTTGAGTCTAAGATTTCTCTAGCCTTAATATCTTTAATTAATTCTCCCATTTCTTTACTCCTTTTTATGGGGTTTAAATATGTTATATAAATAAAATAAATTTTTAACTTACCAGTTTAAAATTAAATATCAAGATTTTTTACATATAAAGCGTTTTCTTGTATAAATTTTTTCCTTTCCTCAACATTTTCTCCCATTAAAATACTAAAAATCTGTTCAGCAACTATAGCATCCTCTATTGTAACCCTTTTTAGGATTCTTGTTTCATAATTCATAGTTGTTTCCCAGAGTTCATCCTTATCCATCTCACCTAACCCTTTAAATCTTTGAACTTGAATTAATTTTTCTCCTTTTTCTTCCATGTCTTTTAATTTTTTATCTTTTTCTTCTTCTGTGTATACATAGTATATTTTTTCTTTTTTACCAGATCGTGCTTTTATTTTATATAAAGGAGGCATAGCAATATAAACATGACCATTCTCTATTAGAGGTTTTAAATATCTATAAAAGAGTGTTAATAATAAAATTTGAATATGACTACCATCAACATCAGCATCTGTCATAAAGATTATTTTTCCGTATCTTAGTTTTGATATATCAAAATTATCTCCAAATCCTGTTCCTAATGCTGTTATAATACTTTTAATTTCATCATTTGTTAAAATCTTATGAGGATTTGATTTCTCTACATTTAAAATCTTACCCTTTAAAGGAAGTATTGCTTGATAGTTTCTATCTCTTCCCTGTTTTGCATTACCACCTGCAGAATCTCCCTCAACTATAAAAAGTTCGCTTTTTGCTGGATCTTTAGAAATACAATCTGTTAATTTTCCCGGTAAAGATGTTGAATCTAAGAAATTTTTTCTTTTTATTTGCTTTGCTTTTCTTGCAGCTTCTCTTGCTTCTGCATTATTAATAACTTTCTTACAAATAGCCTCTGCAATCTTTGGATTATCTTCAAAATACTGATCTAAATAACCTTTTACTATAGAATAAACAATACCTCTTACCTCACTATTTCCCAATCTTCCCTTTGTTTGTCCTTCAAATTGTGGTTCTTTCACATAAACACTAACAACAGCAGTTAATCCTTCTTTTACATCATCACCTGTTATTTGAAGTTTAGATTGCTGCTTTGTTAGTAGATTATGGTCTTTGATATATTTATTTATAGAAGCTGTTAAAGCACTTCTAAAACCAGAAACATGTGTTCCACCATCTTTGGTTCTAATATTATTCACATATGAGAATATTATTTCAGAATATTCTGTATTATATCTAAAAGCAATTTGAAGAGGAACCTCATAATCCTTTTTTTCTATAACTATTACCTCTTTATGTAGAGGAGTTTTTCCAGAATCTAGAAAATTAACAAACTCAACTAATCCACCTTCATAATGAAAAACTTCTTTTTTTCCATTTCTTTCATCTTCTATTGTTATCTCAAGCCCAGGATTTAAAAATGCAAGCTCTCTTAATCTTTCTGCTATTCTATCATAATGAAATACTGTCGTTTCTTTAAAAATCTCTGGATCAGGAGAGAATATAACCTTTGTTCCTGTATGATTTTTTATATCTGAAGAGTTTATATAATCAATTAAATAAAACTGAACCCTATCTTCTAGTTTTCTTAATGTTTCAACAGAAAGTTCTCCCAATACTTCTAGTTTTGTTTTTGTAATTCCTCTCTCATATCTTTGATAATATATCTTTCCATCTCTTATTATATAAACCTCAAGATAGGTACTTAAAGCATTAACACAACTTACACCTACACCATGAAGACCTCCAGAGATCTTATAAG
>JAMORN010000053.1 GCA_027063545.1 bacterium
ATAATCTTTAAACTTTTTTAAATTATCTAAAAGCTGAGAAAAATCCTCTTCAATATTATTTACAATAAAATTAGAACTCTTATTAAAAATTTTGGTTATTTCCTTCATATCCATATGGACTCCTAATTTTTTAATCACTTAATTTCTGTAGTCTATATAAATATAAAATTATTAATTTAGAAAAAATTGTAAAGTATTTTTATATAAAATATCGGCTAATTTTTCCTCTTCTATTTTAAGTAAATCTGCTAAAAATTTTAAAGTATACAATAAATTACCTGAATAGTTAACTCTATTTTTTTTCCTTATAGGTTCAGGTGTTAAGAATGGAGAATCTGTTTCTATAATTAAACTTTCAATAGGGATAGAAAGTACTGCTTTTTGAAGTTTTTTATTGTATGTAATATTTCCACATACTGCTACTTTAAAATCTGATTTTATTAAATCTAAGGCAAAATCAACATCTCCAGCAAAGCAGTGAAGTATTCCACCTTTTAATTTATCTTTATATTTATTTAATATCTCCCATGTATCTTTTGTGGCTTCTCTAGTATGAATTATAACATATTTGTCATATTCTATAGCAATTTTTAGTTGTTCTTCAAAGGCTTTTAGCTGAATATTTTTAGTAGAGTAATTTCTATAATAATCAAGACCAATTTCTCCAATAGCAATAACTTTAGGCTCATTTAATAATGAAATAAGTTTATCTTTATTATATTTTTCAGAATCATGTGGATGGTATCCAACAGCTATGTATATATCCTCTTTTTGTTTTGCTTGCTCTATAGCCAAAAGGGAAGTTTCGTAATCTATACCTATATTGATAAATTTATCTACGCCCTCCTCTTTTGATTTATTATAGTAAAATTCGAAATTTTTTGAAAGAGGCTCTAGGTTAAAATGTACATGGGGATCTATAAATTTCATAATTTGTTCCTTATTTTTTATTTTTATCTAAAAATAAATTTTTATTTTTTGTTTGTCATGACTATAAACTTAGAATAGGATGTTTTGATATGGAAAAATATGAAGGTGTTAAATTTAGGGTAAATATTTTAGAAGAATCTTTAGAGATAGATAATAACTTTTTAAAGATTTTAAAAGAATTAAATAATACAGCCTATTTGTTTTCTCAACTAGGTCTTACTCCCCTTCATACAGAAGGTGCTTATGGTAATTTTTCCTTAAGATTAAAAGATGATATATTTATTATATCAAAAACAGGCTTTATCCCTAAAGAAGATTTTAAGTTAGAAAATTTTGTAGTTGTTAAAGAGGTAGATATAAAAGGGAAAGAAGTATATGCTTATGGCGTTAATAAACCCTCTTCTGAAGCTTTTTTACATTATTTATTATACAATAGTAATAAAAAAATAAATTTCATATTACATGGACATTTTGAGCTTTTTTTAAAACATAATAGTATATTAGATATTCCGACAACTAAAAAATTTTATCCTTATGGAACTATTGAATTGGGATATAGTGCATTAGAATTATTGGAAGAAAAGAAAGATATAAAACTTCCTTTTATATTTAATTTAAAAGATCATGGCTTTGTTGCTATTGGAGATGATTTAAATACGACTAGAAATTTAGTATTAGAAAAGCTAAAATATATAATAGATTTTATAATAAAGTAGATATATGTATCTTAAGTTGAAAATTTATTTTTTTTTATTTATTTTAAACTAAGTGTTTAATTAAATAATTAAAAAGGATTATTCATTTGTGGGTATAGAGATAATTATCGATAGCAACGAAGAAGAAAGTTCGCAGATAGATATAGAATTTATTAATAAATTTATTACAATTTTACTAGATTATATAAAAGAAAATAATATATCAAAAGAAGAAGAT
>JAMORN010000054.1 GCA_027063545.1 bacterium
AATAATCATAAGGCATTTCTCTTAAATAATCTTTACAATCTTCTTCAATAAATTCATCCTCATTTATTTTTATGTTATTTATAAGGTAATTCTTTTTTCCTATTTCTAGAGCTTGGCTATCTGTATCTACATTTACTACTTTTGAAGCACCATTTTTATAAGCATAGACACCAAAAGCTGCAGTATATGAAAAAGCATTTAAAATAGTTTTATCCTTAGCATATTTAGAAAATATTTCTCTATTTTCTCTTTGGTCTATGAAAAACCCTGTTTTTTGAGATTTGTTAAATGAGACTATAAATTTGTAACCATTTTCATATATTTCAATCTCCTCAGGAATATTTCCATATAAAGCCCCACTTTTTTTGTCCACGCCTTCATGTTTTCTTGTAATACTATCACTTTTTTCATATATTCCTTTAGGATTATATATAGAAACAAGAGATCTTATAACCATATCTTTAAAAAAATCTATACCTGCTGTATGAGATTGAAAAACAATATATTCTCCGTATACATCAACAATTAATCCAGGGAGAAAATCACCTTCCCCATTTATTAATCTATATGTATTTGTATTATCTGATATTAAACTTTCTTTAATTTTTTTTAAGTTAAGTATTTTTTTATAGAAGTAATTATAATTTAGATTAATATCATTATATTCAAAAACTCTAACCATTATATCTGAAGTTTTATTTACATATCCTATTCCAATAAACCTTTTTTGATAAAAAATTTTGCATGGTTGTCCATCATGTTTATAATTTTCAATACGTTCTATTGCCCCAGAAAAAATCCACGGAGATTTACTTTCTATAACCTTTTGCTTATTACTTTTTATATAAACTTTTGCAAATTCCATAATACATCCTTTATTTGTAGTTTTTTAAACTTTTTTACATTGCTAATTTTGTTATTATTAACGCTAGTAAATAATAAGCAAATACATGAAAATATCTTTTTCTAATAATAAATGTAAGAAATTTTAATGATAATAGTCCAAAAAATAAAGCAGAGAAAAAGCCAGAGATTATAATAGGAGAGAATAGAATATTAAAATTTTCTATATCTTTTAATTGTAATAAAAATGCTCCTAATATTACAGGGATTGACATAATAAATGAAAATTTAGCAGCATCTTCTTTATTGATTTTAAGAAAGATAGCTGTTGATATTGTACTACCAGACCTAGATATACCAGGAAGTATTGCAATAGCTTGAGCTATACCTATTAAAAAACTTTTGATAACTCCTATATTTTCCATTTTTATATATGCTTTATCTTGAAAAAATTTTGTAAGAAGTAATAGCGTACTAGTTATAAAAAAGTTTATATATACTATATTTGGCGAAGAAAATATATTTTCTATTTTTTCTTCAAATAATAATCCAACTATTCCAGCTGGAATCATACTTACAATTATATATATAATGAGTTTTATATTTACTCCAAAATTTTTATCTTTTAACTCTTGAAAAGCTCCTAGTATTATATAGTATAAATCTTTATAAAAGAAAATAATAACAGCTATTAATGTCGCAAAATGAACCGTTGTATCATAAAGTAATTGGATATTATTAGGCATATTGAAATAATTTTGCAAAAGTACCAAATGTCCACTACTAGATATAGGTAAAAACTCTGTTATTCCTTGAATAGCACCTAAAATAATACTTTGATATATATACAAGTTTATATTTCCTTTTATATTTATATTTTAAAATAAAAATTGAAATAATTTTTTACAATATTTTTAATTATAAAAAAAGAAAAAATTGGCTTAAATAATAGAATTTGGTGGTTTCAACATTTAGAAATAGCATTTAGAAATATAGAAACATTAG
>JAMORN010000055.1 GCA_027063545.1 bacterium
TGAGTTGAAAAAAATAAAGAATGAGATTATTGTTGCCGGAGGTTTAGGTCTTAATAATTTAGATAATCTTTTATCAAAGTATAAAGAAAAGATTTGGGGTATAGACTTAAATAGTGGTGTAGAAGAAAAGCCCGGAAGAAAATCTAAAGAAAAGATTTTAGAGGTGATAAAGATACTAGAGAAATATTTATAGAGGTTGTAGGAATGTCAAAGCCTGATATTTCAGTAATTATAGCAACTTACAACAGAAAAGATCTTCTTTTAAAACTTATTAAAAGAGTGAGGCTTCAGGAGAAGGTAAAAGCAGAGATTATCGTTGCTGATGATGGTTCTAAAAATCCAGAGATTTTTGAAGGACTTGTTGATTGGTATTTATGGAAAAAAGATGAGGGTAATACAAAAGTAGAGATGTTAAGAGCAGCAATAAGGGTTGCAAGATGTGAAAAAATAGTTTTTCTTGATGATGATGCTATACCTCAGAGTAGTTTATGGCTTTATTCTCACTATGAGGGTCTTGATACATCAAGGGTTACCAAAGGTGCTGTTTATACATTTAAGGTAGATGAGAAAACAGGGGAGTATTTATTTCAATACCCAGTAGAGGATGGTGTTAATGGAAAGATTTGGACAGCAATAAACATGGGATTTTATAAGGAGGATCTTATAAAACTTGATGCTTTTGATATGATTTATAATGGGAACTATGCTGTAGAGGATACAGATTTAATAAATACTTTTTTATGGCATGGGTATAAAATAAAATTTTTAGATCCAAATATATCTCAAGTTCACCATATAGGAAAATTATATAATATGAATGAACAAGGTCAGATACTTGATAAACATAAGGTTAATTATGAAAAATTTTTAAAAAAATGGGGTGATAAACTTGATTTAATTAATAATAATATGATCTTTGTTGATAATTATCTTTTTCTTGTTGATCCTAAAACTATGGAAAAACTCAAAGGTCTAAAACAATAAATTTTTTTTGTTATCAAATTTAGATATATCTAAAAAAATACTTGACTTTTTATCAAATGTTTATTATAATATATAATAAAGAACAATAGTTCAAAATAATAAACACTAAGGAGGTATAAATATGCCAGGAGGATTTGGAAGAGGTATGGGAGGTGGTTTTGGAAGAGGGATGGGACAAGGACGAGGGGGTGGAATGGGAGGTATGGGCGCAGGAGGTTATTGTATTTGTTTAAAATGTGGTTATAGGGTTCCTAAAGAAAGAGGAGTTCCTTGTCAGGAACTTAAATGTCCCAATTGTGGTGTTAGACTTGTAAGAGAGGGAGGATATCATCATAATCTATTTTTAGAAAAGCAGAGGGGAAAAAATAATCCAAATCAGGAATAGCAGGTTATGCCAAGAAGAAGACGAAGAAGATGGGTTGAATTTCCTCCTATATTTTGGGGCTTTAAACCCTGGGGATTTATAAATCCTCAAATTAGAGAAGAAGTTAATCTAAGTTTAGATGAATATGAGGCAATCAGGTTGGTTGATTATTTAGGTTTAAAACATGAGGATGCAGCTGAAAAGATGAATATTTCACGACCCACATTTACCAGAATACTTGAGGATGCTCATAAAAAAATAGCAGATGCTATTATAAATGGCAAAGAGTTATTAATAAAAGGAGGAGATGTAGAGATAAAAAATAAAAGATATGTATGTCTTGATTGTAATAAGATTATAGAAGAAAATGAACTTGATAGCCATAGATATGATAATATTTATGAAATAGGAAATTTTTATAGGGGATTTGGACCACCTTTTGGACGATGGGGAAAAGGAAGATTTAAAAAATGGTAATATTTTAATTTGATAAATTAT
>JAMORN010000056.1 GCA_027063545.1 bacterium
GTTAACTTAAAAAAACTTTGGAAAATAGATGAAAAAATAAAAGAAAATTCCACAAAAAGGGTTATTATAGTAAACTATGAAAATAAACTACTAGGATTTATTGTTGATAGTATCGACGAAATAAAATGGATAAATAATGATAATATAAAAAAGGTGGAAGAAAATTTTATAAAAAATAAAGGTGCAATTATACTTTCCGATAATGAGATTTCTTTAATTATAGATTTTAAAGAATTTGATGAAGCAATAAATTTCTTTAATAATAATATAAAAAATCAAGGAGAAAACAATATGGAAAATGAAGAAAAACTACATAATGAAGATAAAAACTTAACCAAAATACTTCATTTTAAAATTTCAAATATAGATCTTGGTATAGAAATAGAAAAAGTTAAAGAAGTAGTGGAATTATCTGAAATTACTCCTCTGCCTAAAAGTCCAGAATATATTATGGGTGTTATGAACTTAAGAAATTCTGTAATTACAATAATGTCACTTCATAAAAGACTTTCTATAACAGAAAATGAAAATAATTCGGAAATTAATAAAAGGGTGATTGTTCTTGAAGAAAAATCTATAGCTCTTCTTGTTGATTCTTTGGAAGGAATAAAAAATGTTGAACTTTCAAGAAATACATCTGAAATTGAGGATATAAAAATTGAAGAAAAATACTTAAAAGGAATAACTACCATTGACAATGGAAAATTAATTTTTATTTTAAATATAGAAAAACTCTTAAAATAAATTTTTATGAAGGGTGAAAGGATTATTAAAAGAATAGAATTATATAAACAAGTTTTTGAAAAAGTTTTTGATAATTATATTACATTATCAAAAAAATTAAATAATATATCAATATATCTTAATTTTCAAATAAAAAAATTTTATTCTGATATTGAAATGATGGAATCTTCTAATAAAGTTGATGAAGATATTTTTCGAAAATTAAGAACTCAAATAGATGACTTTATAGAAAAATTGGAAATGTCTTCTTTAAATTCAAAATTAAGAGCCTCAGAACTTGAAGAAATAAGAGGTATGACAAATGTTATAGGATCTATTATAAAAGAAGAAGCTTTAAATTTCTCTTCTAGATTTAACAAATTTGAAAAATTATTCAGTGAAATTAGTGATACTATGAATTTTATAATAAAAGAATTTAAAGTTAGAACTCATTTTTTCCCAAAAGTACCTAAGGCATTAAGTCAATTAAAAGAAAGCATAGAAGATAATGTTGTTCCTATCTTATACAAAGTTGATTATACGTGGGTAGATTTAGATAAACTTAAATATGATTTTAAAGTTATAATAAAATTATTAGATTTAATTTTACTATATATAGAGAGACTAAATAAAAATAAAGAATCTTTCCTATTAAATATTAGTTATCACAAAAATAAACTATCTCTTTTATTTAGAGATTTAGAATTAATGTTAGAAGAATATAATAATTTTTATCTGAAGTTAACCCATCTTATAATAATCACAAAGGTAAAAACTGGAAGCAGTCATAAAGAGAAATTTATTATGATTATAGACACTTTAAATTCTATAAGAGATGAGGCTTTTATTACTTATCAAAAAGTTTTGAAAATATATGAAAAATATATAAAAGCTATGGAGAAAATTGAAAAAGTTGAAACAGAACATTTTAAAATAATTGATGAAATTCTAATTTACAAATATTTAGAGGTAATAAATAAAATATATCAAAATGGAAAAGGGTTAAGAAGCTTTCTTGAAAAAGAAATAAAAATTTTAGATGATATTCAAAAGGGAGATTTTGGGTATGAAAGTTAATTCTAATCTTATAGATGCAATTAATATCCTATCTTC
>JAMORN010000057.1 GCA_027063545.1 bacterium
GAGGATTATATAAGTCTATAAAAGAAATAGCTCTTCCATGAGAAGCTATTAAAGTACTATCATTATTGGTATAACAAATATCATATACTCCACCTTGTCCATCTAAAGTAAAACTTTCAAAATTCTCTAAGCTATCACCCTCATATACCTTATAAATTACCAAATTAAGAGAATCTGATTGTATAATAGATCCACCAAAAGCTACAAATTTTCCATCATGTGAAAATCTAATAACAGCATTCCCCCCAGAAACACCATCAATTTTTTTTATTGTATCTCCATTCTCTTTACTTAATACTAAAGCTATAGAGTCTCCTACATAATTATTTCCTATATAAATATTTGTATCTATTTTTGAAATGTCTATCGGATTATTTCCATAATAACTATTCACTGACCAAATAAGATAATCTGAGGTTTGAGAATAAATTGTTAAAATTGTGTGAAAAAATAAAAACATTGATAAAAAAACTAATTTTTTCATAAAAAAAACTCCTTTTTTGTATCTTTTACAATTATAAATAAATTAAAATATAGTATCTAATATAACTTTTTTTGAAAAAAAGTCAATAGAAGCACAGATATCTTGAGAAAATATAATAACGGAGAGGGAGGGATTCGAACCCTCGGTACGGGCTTCTAACCCGTACACACGCTTTCCAGGCGTGCCCCTTCGACCAGCTCGGGCACCTCTCCTTTTTAACTTGCTTAATAAAAATAAATATTTAAAAAAATACTTTCAATTATTCCCTTTTTCTTTGTTTTTTTGCTGCTCTTTAAAAAATCGATGTTCTTCAACTAAATCTTCAATTAACTCCTTTAAACTCCAATGAATATTATTCTCTGTTGGTGTGCAGAAGATTGGCCTCTTTAATTCTTTTGGGTATATCTCCAAAAATCTAAAAATCTCATTATCATCCAAATTAAGAAGCATAATAATCTTTGTTTCTAAATCCTCAAAGCTTCCTTCTTCCCAATCATCTAATATATGTTTTACTAATATCTCCTCTTTACCAACACCTGATATAAACTCACTCTCTCTATTAAACTCCTCTTTTACAGCCTTTTTAATCCTTTCTACCTCATCCTTTGACAAACCATAAACAAAAAAATAAAACTTCTCTTCCATAACCTTAAACTCCCTTTACTCTATTATATTATTCTATAACAACCTTACCTTCTCCCTCAATAACCTCTCCTATTATATAAACCTTTTCTCCCATAGATTTTAAAATTTCTTCTGTTTTATCCGCATCTTTTTTATCAACAAAAACTACCATACCTATTCCCATATTAAAAGTATGATACATATCATAAAAATCAACTTTTCCAATCTCTTCTATTAGTTTAAAAATAGGTAAAACATCCCAAGAACCCTTATTTATATAAGCATTTAGATTATCCGGAAGTACCCTTGGTATATTATCCCAAAAACCTCCACCTGTTATATGAGCAAGCCCATGTATCTTTATCCCCTCCTCAAGCACTTTAAAAATACTATTCAAATAACTCTTATGAGGTCTTAAAAGCACTTCTCCCACAGTTTCGCCCAATTTATCTAGGTAAGTATCCACCTTATATCCTGCTACCTCAAACAATACCTTTCTTGCTAAAGAATATCCATTTGTATGAAGACCTGTTGATGCTAAACCTAAAATCACATCACCTTTTTTTATCATCTTTTTTCCATCAATAAAATCCTTTTCATCTAATATACCTACTATCATTCCTGCTAAATCATACTCCCCCTCTTTATACATATCTGGCATCTCTGCCATCTCTCCACCCAAAAGCACCATAGAAGCCTCTTTACAAGCCTTTGATAATCCTTTTATAATATCAACAACAACCTCTTGTCTGTGTTTTCCCATAGCAATATAATCCATAAAAAATAAAGGCTTTGCTCCCTGAACAAGTATATCATTAATACAATGATTTACAATATCCTCACCAACAGTATCATGTTTATCCATCATAAAGGCAATTTTTAACTTTGTTCCAACTCCATCAACAGAAGATACTAGAACAGGTGAATCATATTTTTTAAAATCTACTCTAAAAAGCCCTCCAAAACTTCCTAAATCTGTCAAAACATTAGAATTAAATGTTTCTCTAACTAATTTTTTTATCTTTTCTTTTGTCTGGTTTGCTTTGTCTATATCAACCCCTGAATCCTTATAAGATAATCCCTTTTTTTCTTCCATACTTTTCTCCTTTTTATGTTTATTATTTGTATAAAAATAAATTATTTATATTACGATTTTTTGTTTTTTCTTTTTTAATTTTTATATTTAAAAAAATTAATATTAAACAACAAGGAGAGGTAAATAGAGATGAAACATTTGGAATCAATAGAAGAATTAGATCAACTTATTACAAATGAAGACTTTGTTTTTTTATATATCTCAACACCTAGTTGCAATGTATGTAAGGTTTTACTTCCAAAAGTAGATAAACTATTAGAAGAATTCCCAAATATTGAAGCGAGATATATAGATGCAACAAAGTTTTCTGAGATTCAAGGAAGATTTTTGGTTTTTGCAGTTCCAACTCTTATTAGTATTATTACAGGAAAAGAAATTTTTAGGGAATCAAGAAATGTTTCGTTGGATATCCTAAAGGAAAAAATTGAAAGATATTATTCTTTAATATTTGAGGAATAAGGAAAAAAAGTATGAAAAAGAGGATTGCTATATTAGGGGCAACTGGTTATACAGGTGAAGAATTAATAAAAAGACTTATTAAACACAGGTATGTAGAGATAGTTTTTTTATCCTCAAGAACCTTTGAGGGAAAAAAAATCTGGGAGATTTTTTCTTCTCTTAAGGGAGAAATTGATTTAACATTAGAACACCCGGATAAGATTTTTGAAAAACTTGATAATATTGATATTGTTTTTACTGCTTTACCACATACTGCTTCTGCTGAGATTATAAAAAAACTATATGATAGGGTTGAATATATAATAGATTTATCTGCGGATTTTAGATTGGATAGGGTAGAGGATTATTTAAAATGGTATAAACAATATAATCATCCTGCAACAGATCTTTGGGACAAAAAGGTATATGGACTTGTTGAAATATATAGAGATGTGATAAAAAATTATAAATTAATAGCAAATCCGGGTTGTTACCCAACAAGTGTGATTTTAGGGCTTTATCCCCTTGCAAAAGAAAAACTTATAGAAAATGAAATTATTGTTGATTCTAAATCTAGTATTTCTGGTGCAGGAAGATCATTAAAATATGGAAATCTTTTTGTTGAAATGAATGAAAATCTCTATCCTTATAATGCTGGACATTCTCATCGTCATATAAGCGAGATGGAACAAGAGATATCAAAGGCGTTAGGGGAAGATATTTATGTGATTTTTACTCCTCAGGTTATACCTATTCAAAGGGGTATCTTATCTTCTATTTATGTTAATCTAAAAAAGAATTTAAAAAAAGAGGAGATATTAGAGATATATAACTCTTACTATAAAAATGAATATTTCATTAAAGTAATAAAAGACTATCCAAAACTATCTGATGTTTCATATACAAATTATTGTGAAATAGGTGTAGAAAAGGTTAATGAAAAACGGATTATTGTTTTTTCTGCTATTGATAATATTGTTAAAGGAGCCTCTGGTCAGGCAATTCAGAATATGAATGTTTTACTAGGAATAGATGAAAGAGAAGGATTAATATAAATTAATTATGAAAAGAATAGTTTTAAAATTAAGTGGAAAAATTATAGATAATGAAGAGAATTTAAAGATACTCTCTGAAAAAATAAAATCAGCATCTAATTTTCAATTTATAATTATACATGGTGGTGGAATCCAGATTACAAATCTTTATAAAAAATTAAAGATAGAACCTGAATTTGTTGATGGTCTAAGAATAACCTCTTGGGAAGAGATGGAAATCGTAGAAATGGTTCTTTCTGGTATTGTTAATAAAAAAATTGTTAATTTATTTTTAAAAAATGATATTGATACTATTGGGATAAGTGGTAGAGATAATCTTCTTTTTGGAAAGCCTAAAGAAGAAAAACTTAAAAGAGTAGGTATAATAACAAAAGTTAATATAGAAATTTTTGATAAATTAAAAAGTTTTAAGGCTATTGTTATCTCTCCTGTTTCAAATGATGAAGATTTTCTACCTTTAAATGTTAATGCTGATGATGCAGCTACAGCTATTGCTATAGCATTGAAAGTAGAATATCTTTTTCTATTTTCTGATGTTGAAGGAGTATTAGATAAAAACGGAAATGTTATAGAAAAAATAAATGAATCTAAAGTTGAAGAGTTAATAAATTATGGTGTAGTAAAGGAGGGAATGATAGTAAAATTAAAATCCTCTATAGAAGCAATAAAAAAAGGTGTAAAAAATATTATTATAACAAAAATAAATAACTCTTTTTCCTTTGATAATATAGATAGTAATAACTTTAAAAAAACTATAATATCTTCATAGCATTATATTCTACTCTTCTCCAAAAAGCTTTAATAATTTCCTAGCTATGTTGTCTATATAAAGGTTGTAAAAGTATGGATTTTTTATATCTTCTTGTTTAATATGTTCTAATTCTTGTTCTTTAGATTCTAATTTTTTTGCTTCTTCAGATATACTAACCTTTACAGAATTATTATTCTTTACAATCTTTTTATTTACCTTAGGTATTATATCTTTTATTATTGGAGAAACAACTCTATACCCTGCATATTTTTCCCTTAAAAGCTCAGCTAACTTTTGTGTAATACTTATATCATTTCCCATCATAACCTACCTCCTTGTAGGTATTTCTATTATATATTATCGGAAGAATATAATAAGTCTTTAATTTATAAAAAGATAAACAGCTATTTTAGTTGTATCTCTAATACACCTCTAGAAAAATCTTTTATCTCTATTGTTTTATCTCCTATACTTTTAGAATCTAAAATATCTGCCAAATCTTCAGCACTTGGACCTAAAAATTTTATATCAAACTCACAAAATCCAACAGATTTATTCCAGTTTCTCTTATCAACCTTTTGTATCTTTTTTATACCCATTAAAAAGTTTTTTAAAGCTTTATATTCTTTAAAACTATTAACCCCATAAGCCTTTAGGACAATATCTATACCATTATTTTGTTGATTAGCGAAATCATCAAACACTTTTATCATAAATTTTGGTAAAAAATCCTTTGCTAAAGCCTTTTTTATTGCCTTTTGAATACCAACCTCTGGGTCTATATGTGGAAAAGCAGCACTTGTAGAAATTGCTGATAAAATTTTTGCATTATTAACATTTATAGCCTTTAATGTTATAACTACCTGATTTGATAACATATCTCCTAATAAAGGTGTCTTTTTTGAAGATGTTTTTACCTTTCCTGTTATAATAATATCAACTCCAAATCTTGTTTTTAAATATGAAGCTAATTTTTTATTTCCTTCTATTTCTTCTGATGTTATAACTTCTTTTTTTCTAATTTCCTTTAATTGATCTGGGTCTAAAACATTAAAACCTTTATCTAATAATATATTTACTATCTCTGCTTCTGCTATTTCATTATTTAAAATCACTGCTACTTTAGGATTTCCTAAAGACTCTAAGAGAATTCTCATAGCTTCTTTATCTGATATTATACTATTTAAAGTTACAATAGCCTTTATCTTTACCTCTATTAAATTATCTGGTGTTGTTGTTTTTGAAAGGATTTCATACTTTTTTACAAAACCATATGTTCGTGTTGTTATTTTATCATATTTTAGCATAAAATTTTCCACAACTGTTTCTGATGAAATAAATACTCCTAAACCTTCTCTTACAGCTTCTCTTTTTGCTTGAAGGATTGCTTCTTCTTCTGTTTTCCCTAAACCTGTTACAACAACTTCTTTTTCATCTTGAGCAAAAATTAAAGAAAAATTTAAGATTAAAACTATAATAAAAAGACCTATTTTTTTCATACACATCTCCTTTTTTGTTTTTTTATATAACTTCTTCAACAATCCATTTATAATCATTTTCCTTTCTTAGAAAAAATCCTTTTACCTCAATTTCTTCTTCATCTTTTAACCAATTTTCTTTTATATAATCTACAACCCTCTTTATATTCTCTATATGTTCTTGATTTTTTACAGGATTTCCAGCACAATCCTCATGACCAAATACTAAAATATTTTTAGAATTATGTTTCTCCAAGGAAATAAATATTGATTCCTTTATATAATCTCTTAAAACCTTATCTTTTAAAAAAAAGCCATCTATTCCTGGGGCTGTTATCATATCTACAAATTCTATATTATAAATATCCTTTATAAAATCTAAAACTACTCTTTGAAGCCTTCCATCAATACAATTTAAAGCTGTAATAAACATAAGCTTTCCTTTTTAAAAATTATCTACAATGAAAACAACTCTACATTGCTTTAATGCCTCTACACTCTTAGGTGAAGCTAAAAGTTTTTCAGCATCGCTATTTGATATTATAACATCTGTTTTTAATTTTCCTTTTATACCCTTTGCTTTTACCATTAAAGGATTAGTACCTATTCTATCTTTTAAGTCTTTAGCTTCCTTTTCACTATTTACATAAACAACCATTCCTTCCATTTTAAATAAATAATCACCATCAATCTTTGATTCAGAATAAACAACATTTCCATTTTCATCATAAATCTTTACAGTCAAAGCGGGCATTAATTCCAATCCTCTACAATCAACAATCAAGCCTGTATAGTCTTCTACTTTTGTATCCTTTTTTATAGGCTTAATATCTTCTTTTCCTATTTTATCCATTGGTAAAATTTCTCTCATTAATTCTGGATTTTCATACAAAGGTATTTTTACTTCTATTTCTACTGTTCCATCACTAAAATAGTGAGGCTCTCCTACCTCATAAGTTTTTATCATTCCTTCGACATTTTTTATTATAATATCATTTGTTAACATATGATTTTCTATTGTTGTTTCTGAGTTTAAATTAACACCTTTTATAATCTCTATAGCATTCCTTAAGGCTACAACTTTAGCTGCTTCAATTACAGCAGGTCTTTGTACAGCTAATGACATTTGGGGATTTACAGCCCCTATACCTTTTGCTATTACTATAGGTCCTTTTTCTGTCCATTCAATTCTTCCTAACTCTTTAGAAAAAGAGTATAACATTGATATAGATATCATTATAAAAACTACTACAGCTATTATTTTTATAATCTTATTACCTCTCATATAAAAAAACTCCTTGTTTTATAATTTGTATTTTCTCCTTTTATTTTTATATTTTATTAAAATAAAAATAAAAAAACCTTTTTCAATATAAAAAATTAATAAATTAAAGAAAAAAATAATTTTATGAAAACTATTGTAAATTTACTTACGATTTCTAGAATTCCTTTAATAATACTATTTGCTTATTTTTCTATAGTAAACAATATAAAACAAAAGCCTTTTATATTTTTTATTAATATTTTTATTCTTATTATTATTGGTATAACTGATTTTTTAGATGGATATCTTGCACGAAAATACAAAGTAACAACAAAATTTGGAGAATATATAGATCCTTTAATGGATAAAATATTTTTTGCTATTGTTTTTCCTGTTTTAGCTTATCTTGCTGGTGTTAATAATGAAAAAATACATCTACTTATTTTAATATTTTTAATTATAATCTTTTGGATTAGAGATTTAATAGTAACTTTTTTAAGAATATTTGCTGAAAAATATAATATAAAACCCGGAGCATCAATGTGGGGAAAAATAAGAACATTCTCTACTTTTTATATTGTTATCTTGATATATTACTTTCTCCAGAAACCTAAAACTTTTCCTGAAATTTCTCCTACTATATTATATATAGTTGAAGGTTATTTAATCATTTATACTTTAATAACATTAATAACTTATATAAAGCAATTTCTTCCTGCTATAAAAAAAGAGTTAAAATACTAAAAAATTTTATCTAAAAAAAATAAGAGTCGCTCCCTCTCCCCCGTATTTCTCTTCAGGATGATAATAATATTCTATCACATCTTTATATTCTTTCTCTATAATAAAATATAAAAGATCTTTTAAAAACGCTCCTTTAAATATAGATTGTGAACCTTGCCATATTTTAGATCTTTCCCCTTTCCCATGAATAATTAACACTTGTCTTTTATTTGAAGCTAAAGATTTGTTTAAAAAGTTTCTAATTTCTATAATTGCATCTTCTTCTGTTAAACCTCTAATATTTAACGTATCTATATTTAATTCTATTTGTTCTTTTTCTTTTCTTTTTTTTGTAGATCTATTTTTTTCTTTTTTTATCTCTTCTTCTAAAAGTTTATCTTTATCAATAATATTGTATTTTGCTAAAAAAGATTCTATTTTTTCATCTCTTTCTTCTCTATTAATTCCATAATAATTATTAAAATCCTCTATTGAGGAAAAGACTTTCTCTTCCTTTAATAAATCTTTTAAACGCTTCTTCTTTTTACTCATACCATCTATCTAAATAAATTGTATTTAAAAATTGCATATATTGTCCTAATACCATCTTTCCATCCTATCTTTTTTCCCTCTTCATAGCTTCGTCCATGATATGATATACCCATTTCATATATTTTTATTCCTTTTATTTTTGCTATTTTTGCTGTAATTTCTGCTTCAAAGCCAAACCTATCTTCTTCTATAGTTATTTTTTTTATTATATCTGCTTTAAACACTTTATAACATGTTTCTATATCTGATAGATTTAAATTTGTAAACATATTAGAAATAAATGTTATAATATTGTTAACAACATAGTGCCAAAATAAATGTACCCTTCTTTCATGGGTTGTTATAAATCTAGAACCATACACAACATCAGCATCCCTTTCTAATATAGGTCTTATAAGCATTAAAAGTTCTTTAGGTTCATATTCTAGATCAGCATCTTGAATAGCAACAATTTTCCCTTTAACATATGAAAGCCCCGTCCTAATAGCAGCTCCTTTTCCTCTATTTTTTTCATGATGTATTATATTAATAACAGGGTTTTTTTCAAATTTTTTTAATATCTCAGCTGTTTTATCTGTTGAGGCATCGTTAACAACTATAATCTCTTTTGATACAGGTAATTCTAAAACTTTATTAAGAACTTTTTCTATAAAATTTTCTTCATTATATACAGGAATTATAATAGATAGAAGAGGCTGATCTTCCTTTAAATTATCTTGCTTCTGTTGTATCATAATCTACATCCTGTGGTTTAATATCTCCTTTTATTATTAAAATATCTCTTTTCTTATAGAAATAAAACTCCTTTTTATATAGTAAATTATTATTATTATAAAATAAAATTTCATGATATCCCGGGGATAATTTAAATATCTTTAAAGAATCATTAAAAAGAGAAAAATCAAATGTATTATCCAACCTTATATATAAAGAATTACTATAATTAACTCTTATTTTTAAAATATCAGTAGTATCTTTATATGTCTTTGATAACTTTACATATTTAAAATCTTTTATATTTGAAAGAATTTCTGCAGACGTCCATAAAATAGGATATAATACATTATAATAATCTTTTTTATAGTATAAATTTCGAGGAATATCTATAATTATAACAGGAGCAGAGACCTGTTGTAAGATAAAATTTATCATTTTAAAATGAATAGTTTTATAACCTAATTGATTATAATAATAACTTAAAATATTGGCAAAATCATCACCTATTAAACTATATTTATATGTAATTATACGAATTTTATCACCAAAAAATGAGGAATTTATTCTTATGAAAATTTCTCCTTGATTTTGCTCATTCTTTAAAAGCCTATAAGCATCATCATAATTTATATTATCCTCTCTTGTTAATAAAACTTTTGCTCCAGAGAGAATAAATAGTTGTTTTAATATTTTGCTATAATGAAGGGTTATATCTCCTTCTCTATTAAATAAAGAATCAATAAAACCACAATCGTCTCCCCCACAGGCTGGATCTATTGTGATTCTTCTATTAAATAAAGTTCTCTCAAAAATAGGTGTAAGTTTTATTATATTAATACCTTTTTTTAAATCTTTTTTCTTTATTTTTCTGCCATAATATCCTATAGAATTTATATAAAAAGAATCAGCTTCTATCTTATTAACATTAAATAATCTGTTAAAAATAATAATTGTTGTATCCTTTGTATATACGAATAAAGGATATTTTATCTCTTTATTTTCTATATAAATCTGTTTTAAGCCATCTATCTTTTTTACAAAAAAGTAATCTGTGTATAATGTATCATTATTTTTATAAAAAATTAATTTATATTTTCCTTCTTTTTTAAAAGATAGATAACTTGTTGTTTGATAATTAGTTATAATAATATTTTCTTCATATTCAACATTATCAGGTATTATTTTTAATTTTATAGTATCTTCCTTTATAGGTGACATATTTTTATCAAAAACTTTTAAAGTAAAACTATTTATTATAGGGATATCTTTGTTTATAGAAACATATCCTGAGTCATTTTTATATAAAGAGATAAATTTTGTTTTTCTGTAGACAGATAACTTTATAATAATATCTTTAGAATAACTTCCATTTATAGATTCAAATGTTAATATCAATCTGTGATTACCTTTTTCTACATTTTTTATAAAGATTATACATTCTTTTGGTGAGACAAAATAATAAAACAGGCTATTTTTTGATAATTTTTGATTATCAAATTTTATCTTTATAATATTATTAATCAGACTTTTATTAAACAATAATTTTATTTGTATATCTTTTTTGGTATCTAATACCTTAATATTCTCTATTTGTGGTATAGGATCAGAAAAAAAGTCAACAATTCCCTTAAGGTAAGATATTGCTTCATTTAAAAGGTTAAGATCCTCTGAAAGAAATTTTTCTGTTTTTGGATTAGTTAAATATCCATATTCTCCTAAAATAGATGGTATATTCTCTCTTGTTCTTAAAACAAAGTAATTTCCCATTTTTACTTTTACAGGTGAAACCTTTAATGACTTTTTCATATATTTTATAATACTTTTAGAAGCTTCTAAAGATCTATAAGGATCTGAATACTTATAAAAAACATAAATACCATCTTCATCTCTGTTTAAAGAAGCTGATGCATTATGGTGTATAGAAATAAAAAGATCTATGCTATCAATAGATTGTACCTTTTCTAACCTTCTTT
>JAMORN010000058.1 GCA_027063545.1 bacterium
TGGACTATGATGGTTATAATAAAACAATATTGGTTAAGAATAATTATATAAATATAAGCCCAGCCTTAAGTCCTGATCATAAGTATTTAGCCTATGTTTCATATAAATATAGTATTCCTTCCATAATTCTAAAGAATTTACAAACTCAAGAAGAATTTAATATAACTAGAGGATTTGATTATGCTGGTTCTCCATCTTTTTCTCATGATGGAACTAAGTTAGCCTTTTCTGCTTCTAGACATGGAAATTCTGATATCTATATATATGATATAAAAACAAAAAAAATAACACGAGTAACACGACATTGGGGTATTGATACTCAACCTGCCTTTTCTCCTACAGATAAAGAGATAGTATTTACATCTGATAGAGGTGGTATGCCACAGATATATATAATAAATATAGATGGAACTTTACCTACAAGAATATCATTTGAAGGTAAAGATAATGAAGACCCTTCTTGGTCACCAGATGGTACTAAGATTGTATATGCATCATATAGAGATCATGGATTTAAGATTGTAATAAAAAATATTATTACGGGAGAGGAATTTTTATATACTGCTTCCAATAATAATGAGTCTCCTACATGGGCACCTGATGGCCAGCATATAGCATTTGAGGTTGGATATGGTTCTTATAGGCAAATAAAAGTTTTAGATCTTTTAACTGGAGAGTCATTTTATTTAACCAAAATAGGAAGTAACTTTTCACCAAATTGGAGTTTTAAATAATTTAAAAATATGATAAAAAAATTTATTTTATTATTAGTGAGTTTAAAAGGAAAATTGAAAAAATATGGAGGGATAGATATGAAAAAGGTTGTTATATTATTAGTATTAGGAATGTTTACATTTTCTCTGTATAACTGTACATCAAGTAAAAAAGTAACAAAGCCAGTAGAGGAACCAAAACCTGATACAACTGTAAAAGCCCCACCTCCACCACCTACAAAACCTAAACCTAAACCACAACCTAAACCTACAGAACCAACTATAGAGGAAATACTTGAAGATATACATTTTGATTTTGATTCTTATGAAATAAGACCAGATGCTATTCCTATATTAAATAGAATAGCAAAATACTTAGAAAAACATAAAGATATAAAGTTGATAATAGAAGGGCATTGTGATGAGAGAGGAACAATAGAATATAATCAAGCATTGGGGCAAAAAAGAGCTGATGCGGTGAAGGATTATTTTGTCTCTTATGGATTATCTCCTGATAGATTTAAAACAATTTCTTATGGAGAATTAAAACCAATAGATCCTAGACATAACGAAGAAGCTTATGCAAAGAATAGAAGAGTGCATTTTAGGGTATGGAAGTAATAAAAGGTAAATATAGTTTAATAGTATTATTTTTTGTTATTTTTTCTATAAATAGTTGCAGTTACATTACTATTGTTAGGACTAAAGAGTTAAATGAAGCAAGAGATTCGGTTATTGTTAATTTAAATAGAAGAGTGGATTCTTTAGAGACACAAATAGATTCTATAAAAGTGTTAATAGTAAATTTACAAAATGCCTTTGCTAGTTTTAATGAGCAAGCTATGAATATGTTAAGATCAGATAGATTAGCTATTAAGATGAGTTTAAATAGATTAGATAGACAGCTAGCTTTTTTAGAGGATAAATTGGAGAGAAGTCAATATGAATTAAAAAAGATTAGTAGTAAGGTTGGAGAGTTTGAAAATATAAAAGTGGCTGTATATGAAAAAAATAAAAGTGATTCATTGGATATAGATAATATAAAAAGTAAGGAATTGTATGAGTTAGCTTATAGTGATTATATAGGTAGAAGATACGATTTAGCTAT
>JAMORN010000059.1 GCA_027063545.1 bacterium
AATTATAATTAACTACGAAGAGAGTCATCAAAACTCTTCAAAATTTCTTATTTTTTATATTTTTTATTTAAAATACTAAAACTACATTAAAACCCTACTCTATAGGTTCAAAATTAGACTTTCCTGCTCCACATACTGGGCACACCCAACCTTCTGGCAAATCTTCAAAAGCCGTTCCTGGTTGTATTCCATTTACTGGATCTCCATTCGCTGGATCATAAATATAACCGCAAATTTTACATTGATACTTCATCTTAAACTCCTTTGTTTTATTATGTATTTTTTTAATTAAAGTAAATTTTTTATTCAATCCGGCAACCTAAATTTCAATTTAATGTCTCTTTTTAATCTCTTCTACTAATTCATCAAGAAGTCTAAAATCATCTTCCCTTGGAAGTCCTTTTATCATTACCGTTTTTAAATACTCTACATTTAAAGCATAAAGCATAGATTTTAATTGATCTGGTCCTTTTCCACCCCAGCCATATGATCCCATTATACCTATAAACCTAGTCTTCGGTCTTAATGCATTTACTAAATAAACTGCATAAACTATTGCAGGATGATAACCTGCTAAAACATAAGGAGAAGCAAAAACAATTGTGGTTGCATCAATTAAATTCATTGTTAAAACCCCTATATCCATTTTTGTCAAGTTTATAGGTATTACTTCAATTCCAGCTTCTGTTAATCTATCAACAACATAGTCTACCATAACTTTAGTACTTCCATGCATTGAAACATAAGGTATTAAAACTTTATTAGAGCATTTAGGTGAAACCCACTCTTTATAAGCATTTATTATTATTTCTGGGTTATTATAAACCGGTCCATGAGTTGGAGCAATATAACGAATTTCTAAATTTTCCAACTTTTTTAAATTATTTTGAATTTGTGTTCTAAAAGGCATCATGATCTCAGCATAATATCTTTTTGCATCTTCTATTACTTTATATTCATCTTTCACAAAAAGATGAGAAGCAGCTCTATGGGATCCAAAAAAATCACCTGAAAATAAAATTTTATCTTCTATCAAGTAGGTTGTCATTGTTTCAGGCCAATGCACCCATGGAGTATAAATAAATTTTAGTGTTTTTTTACCTATTTTAAACTCCTCTCCATCAGATACCTCTATAAATTTATCCTCTGGTATATGTAATAAATCAATCAAAAAATCCTTACATTTTGGATTTGTTATTACTTTTGCTTCAGGATATTTTTCTAAAACAAAAGGAATACTACCTGAATGATCCTGCTCTGCATGATTTGAAATAATATAATCAATTCTATCTATGCCTAATATCTCTAAATTTTCAAATAATACATCCTTTTTTTCTGGATCAACAGTATCTATTAAAACAGTCTTTTCATCCTTAATTAAATAAGAATTGTAAGAAGTACCATCAGGTATGTGAACAAGCTCATCAAATACAGTTCTATCCCAATGGATTGCTCCCACCTCATATATTCCTTCTATTATCTCTCTAACAGCCATATCTTTATCCTTTTTTTTATATTTATATTTTTATTTTATCACTATTCTCGTAATTTTTATAATAATTTAAAATTTTATTTTTTCTTTGTCAATATTTTTTAAAATAATTTAAAATTAAAATTATTTTAAAAATATAGAAATTCCTATTTATATATTACATAATTATTTTCACTATCCTAAAAGTCTATTTGTTTTTATATTTTTTTGATTATTATAATATAAAAATAGGAATAAATCTCTCTATCTCCAAGAATAAACATATTGAAACTAGAATATTTTTTTATTAGTTTAAAATCATAAAAATAAAGGAGGAAAGTTTTTAAAT
>JAMORN010000060.1 GCA_027063545.1 bacterium
TGGATATAATAAAAAAAAATTTAGTTTTATACTTAATTGGATAGCTTCTTTTTTTAAAGATTTATCTAATAGATCTCAGATTATACTTATTTTATATGGTGATAAAACTTCTGGAAAAGAAATTTTATTTAATGATATTCTAACACCTTTGTTTGGTATAGATTATTGCCTTAAAATTACAGAGAGTACACTCATAAATGATAAACATTCACTTGGTCTGCTTCAGGAAAAACTTTTTTATAATTTATCTAGTATATCTAAAGCGACAGTTGATGATAAAACAACTAAAAATATATTAGAAAATGTATTACCAACACAACAACATTTTGCACAATATCTTATAACAACAGAGATACCAGAATTATTTTATTTTAATCAAAATAGTAATGATTATACTGTATTCCATATCAATCAAAAAGTGGAAGAAATGTATATTCCTAAGTGGTTTAATGCTTCTAACAGGTTAACAAAAAATGAGCTACAAAAAGCAATTAAAAATGACTTAGAAAATTTTGCAATAATATTGAAATTACATGCACTTGAGTTTATTAACTATGAATTAGAAGAAGATGATAAAAAAGTAATGTTATCTTCTTTAGACGATAAACTAATGTCATTTGTACAGGCTATTAAAAATAAGGACTTAGATTATTTTCAGAAGATTAAAGAAGATGTTGATTTGTATAAGACCTTAGAAGCAGACTTTCACAAACAACAAATAAAACAGTCAAATCTTGTAAAATATTTTAACATACTTTATCCTGAAAATAGTTTTGATTCTTCCAGAACACTTAATAATAAATTACGAAAGATTGATAATGATCTTTTTAAAACTGGAAATTTAAAAATGGGTAATGGTGGAAAGAAGTATTTTAAGATTCCTACTATTTAGTTAAATATTAGTATATCTATACTGTATCTTATAAAATTTATTAGAATATTAGAAACAAAAATATAAGAATATTTACATTCTGATATTCTATTAAATATCTTAAAAGATAGTAATAATAAGCATTTATTCTAATATTCTAATTTTATGATTTATTTAATGGTATAGTGATTAATGATAATTTTGGATGATAAATATCTATTATTTGACGATCTTAAAGAAATAATAATGAAGTAGAAACCAATCCAGAACTTTAATATAATTTTCTATTTTATAAAATCTACAATAATATCTTCACCAATCAATTTTATAACTAATTTACAATGCTTACTGCATTTTCAGTTAGTAGTAAATCGTAAAGATACAAAAGATGAAAAAAGATATATCATTCTTCTTATTCATATAACAATTTTTTCACATCATCCATCTTCTACTGATAGAGATAAATTCAAAATAGAAACTACCCAGTTTACAAGCATTTTTAACAAATATATAATAGGTGTGAGATAATGACATTTATATATAAAATACTTACTGTATAACTGGACTATTACTACTTTCATTTTGTTTCTATAAATACAACAGTAGAGAGATAAATATGAATATAAACAACATTACAAATACATACATAGATACACTAGGTATAAGATGTGTATGTGACAATAAAGAACAAAGAGAAAGTTTATCTAATGTACTATTTGATTTTCTAAAAGAGAAAAAAATAGTAGCTATCAGATATAACAAAGAAAGAAGTAATGAATATTATCAAATTACTGATTTACTTTATGGCAATACAAAACTAGCAACTATTGCTAAAGGTTATTATCAAAACGACAACAATCTACTGAATCCAGATTACTACTATGTTAATATGAATTTTTATGGTTTAAAGAGATACAACAATTTTAAAGATAAAGCCTCTTTTCT
>JAMORN010000061.1 GCA_027063545.1 bacterium
TGTTGTATATATTCTTTTCTCAGGTATTCTCATTCTTTCGGGATGTTCCATAATATTATTTAATAAATTCATTTCTAAATATTTAGATAATGATACCTTTAATTTTTCTCTATATATACGCTCTGAAATAAATTTATGAACTTGAATAACTAAAAAGAAAATAACAGTTGCCGTAGTAAAAGGAATTCCTGTTATTACTATATTAAATTTATAAAACAAAATAAAAAATGAAAAAAGAGGTATAGATAGCGAAAGAAGTGTAAATATCATAAGAGAAAATATAGTATAATCTGAGATCTTTATAAAAATAATAAAAATTATAATAGAATATAAAAAGAGCAAAAGAAATATAAAGGATAAAGGGGGAAAAGTTATAAAATCATTTCTTAACATATTATTAAGAAAGTTAGCATGATATAGTACCCCGGGAATTATACCTATAGGAGAAGACCAAGCATCTCCTAAAGAATAATCTGTAATACCTACAATTACTATTTTATTCTTAACTTTTTCTTTATATTTTTCAAAAGAAAAAATAAAATCGTATAAAGATATTGTATAAAAATCTTTTAATCTCCCTCTAAAATTAATTTTTGTATTTCCATATTTATCTATAAAAATCTTTTTATCTTCTCTTATATTATATACTAAAAAATTATTATAAAATCTTTTTTCTAGTTTAAATCCTTCAAACTTTCCATATTTAAATAACTGGTAAGTAATTAACATTGCATTAGGATATAGACGATTTTTATATCTAACTAATAAAGTAATCATATTCTCTTTATGTTTAGAAGCCTTAAATATATTTACATGACCAAAATATTTTCCAGTTTCTAGTAAATATAAAAACGGAGCCTTAATTTGATTTGCCCATTCTACTAGATATTTATTTTCGTTATGACATTTTATTGTAAATGGTGTTATCTTCATTTTTATTAAACTATCTTCTTTAATGTTATTTGTATAAATAAGTGTTTTAAAATATGTTGGATAAAAGGGATATGAATATACAAACTTAATATTTAATGCTCTAGAAAATATATAAGGAAAAACTATAGGAAAGTTGGCACGTTTAACCTCCTGAATAAAAAAACTATCTCCACTACTATATACCCATTCTAAAGCATTCAATACATCCTCTATATTAACATTTATCTCAGCAAATATATCCTTACTTTCCATTAAAGCTGTATATATCTCTTTAGGATCCCTAAATATTAATCTTGATACGTAGTCTGCTATATGAGGAGGATATTTATAATATCCTATCATTATTCTCTTAAAAAAAATAATATCAAAAAATAATACTCTAGGTTTTGCTTCAATAAGTTTATTTATTAAATCACCATATACTATCCTATTCCAAGGCCAATCTCCTATTATTGTAGAGATTAACTTTAAAGAAAGTTCATCTATTTTTATAATAATAATATTTGTATCTATATATTTGGAAACCTCTTTATTATAATTATGTAATTTGTATCTATAATATTGAAATTGATTCAAAGACTCTTCTTGATAATTAGTAAAAAATGATCGAGAAATAAAGACAAAACTAGTAATTATAGCTGCTAAAACATATAGTTTTATGTATTCATATATATTTTTGTTAAAATTAAACATTTAATATCTCACTGTAATAATTTAAAATATGCTTATTTTCTTTTACAAAATCTAAAATTTCTTTATTATTGTGTTTTTTAGCACCTTTCTCTAGTATATTTAACTTTATCTCCAATATTTTTAACAATTTATACAATTTCGCTTTTTCTATAATATTATAGTAAGTATTTAATAATTTTACCA
>JAMORN010000062.1 GCA_027063545.1 bacterium
TATCTTAAATTATTTCCAGTATTATTGGCTTTTATTTTTTATAGGGCTTCTTTTAGGATACATTATAGTTAAAAAATCCAATAAATTTTTTTCCTATATATTAACTTTAGCCCTATTCTCTCCAATAGTATACATACTATATACACAAATCTATGATTTTTTTGGATTTTTAATGATTAGCCAATATATAGGGAGGCCAATAGATTTTAATGAATTAGGCAAGCGGTTAATTTCAATCATTTCTTATTTATCTGTGTTAATACTTAATTTGTATCTAATAAGAGACGGATTTAAGCCTTCAAAATTATTAGAGGAAAATTTAATTCCAATACTAGGACCAAAATCATCTGGAAAAACAATTTTAAGTATTGGATTATTTTATTGTATCTCAAATAAAAAATTAGGGAAATATCTAGATACCCCTATAGCGGTAAATACCGAACATATAAACTTATATAGCATATATTTGAAATTTTTAGAAAATGGTTATAAAAAAATTGAAGGTACTAAATATGGGGAAGTGATTCTTCATAAATTTTTAATATTTTCGGATCCATTAAAAAGAATATTATGGGGATTCAAGGATAAAAAAATTGAAATTGTGGATTATGCTGGAGAATATTTGGGAGATATCTCTAAATTATCATATGATGACAGATTTTTATTAAAATATTGTGAAGAAATTAGAGAGAACTTAAAAAAATATAATTTAGACGAATATTTAATTGATAAAATTATAAATAATATAAGAAAAAGGAAATTCAGATTTGAAGAGTATTTAGATAAATTGGATTTTTCAAAGTTAAATATGTCTCAAATTATCCCTTTATATATAGCTTTTTCTATATATCATTCTAATAAGATAATTTTTTTGATAGACGGTATCGCGTTAGTTAGATATTTATATAAAACAAATCCTACCTTTGTTAGAAGAATAGAACAAATAAAAAGTAAAAATAAGACTTTTTATAATTTCATTACGAGATTAGTTAAAAAGTCCGATGATAATGACTTAAACCGATTGACCTTAGTGATTGACCAATATAAAAAAATAAAAGATAAGTTTAAAGACAAGGATATTAAATTTTTAATAACCAAATCAGATTTTATTTTATACTTATATGGTTTGTCATTTAATAACACAAAAAATTTAGATATCATTTGTAATGAAATTAGAAGAGAACTTTCTGAGGACCCATTACTAGAATGCGTGGTTAATGAAGGGTTTTTTGTATCAATGGTTATATCGAAAAAAGATATTGATGAAATATATGGAAAAGAAGAAAGTCGATACATTAAAGACCAGATATTAGTTGGAGGATTAGATAAGTTTATAGAGTATATAAAAAAAGATAACATACTGTCATCTATTAAGTGGTGATATTAATGGACGACATGGAAAATGAGGATATAAAATACGTTGTAATTACAACAGATAAAATGGTTATATTTGGTTCCAGAGAACTATATAATAAATATAAGGATTTGGTTGAAGAGATTGATAAAAACGACATTTGGTTAAAATTAGAAAAAAAAGACAATAAATGGAGATTATTTGCTAAAATTAAAGTTTATTTATCAGACAGCCCTAGACCAGAAAGAGTAATACTATTCGTAGAATCAAATCGATGGATATCTGGAGAAGATTTTGAAAAAATAATAAACGAGATAGTTGATAAATGTGATAAAATTGAATCACTTATTTCAGCTTCTGAATCTGAACCAACTCCTAACAATATCTCTTTTGATAATATCAAAAACAAGGTATATATAAAGTATAAAAAAGTCCCTCACTT
>JAMORN010000063.1 GCA_027063545.1 bacterium
GAGCTATAAAAATGGGCGCTTTTTCTAAAAAAGAAAAATTTATATAATCATACTCTTCATCAAAATACCCTTGAGGGTCTTTTAATAAATCCTGTTGAAAAAGCTCTGCTTTATTATCTATATTTCTAGTATTACTTCCAAATGAAAAATTAATAAACAATATTAAAATATAAATAACAATATACAATATTCTCATAAATTAATCCCTCTTATCTAATAATTTGGCTAATGCTAATACTTTCTTCTCCTCAAAATAATTACCTATTATCTGAACAGCTCCGTACAAATTCCCAATCTTACCTGCCCTTACAGATATTGCTGGTAATCCTGCTAAACTAGCAGGTATTGTAAACATATCAGATAAATACATTTGTAATGGATCATCTAACTTCTCTCCTAATTTAAATGGTAAAGATGGAGAAACTGGAGTTATTATTAAATCAACATCTTCAAAAACCTTCTTAAAATCTTCTATTATTAATGTTCTGACCTTCTGTCCTTTTAAATAATAAGCATCATAATAACCTGCACTTAAAACATACGTACCTAACATTATTCTTCTTTTTACCTCAGCTCCAAACCCTTCATCCCTAGTTTTTTTATACATATCAATTAAACTTGTATAGTTTTGTGATCTATAACCATATTTTACCCCATCATATCTGGCTAAATTAGAAGATGCCTCTGCTGTTGCAATGATATAATAAGTGGCAACTGCATACTCTGTGTGGGGTAAAGAAATCTCTTTTACCTCTATACCCAGAGATTTTAAATACTCTATTCTTTCATTAACAGCATCTATTACCTCTTTATCTACCCCATCTATAAAATACTCTTTAGGAACACCTACTTTTAAAGATTTTACATCAATATCTTCTAGATTAGAGTAAGATTCAACTTCCTTTTCTATTGATGTAGAATCTTTAGGATCATAACCTGCAATCACTTCTAATAAATAAGCAGCATCCTCAACATCATCTGCTATTGGGCCTATTTGGTCTAAAGAAGACCCAAATGCAACAAGTCCATATCTTGAAACTCTTCCATAAGTAGGTTTTAACCCTATAACACCGCAAAAAGCTGCTGGTTGTCTTATAGAACCTCCTGTATCTGATCCTAAAGCAATAGGAGCCATACCACTTGAAACTGCAGCAGCAGATCCTCCTGATGATCCTCCTGGTACTCTCTCTAAATCTAAAGGATTTTTTACTGGTCCGAAATAACTAGTTTCATTAGATGAACCCATAGCAAACTCATCCATATTAGCCTTAGCTAAAATTATTCCATCCTCTGCTTTTATCTTCTCAATAACAGTAGCATCATAAATAGATTCATAATTTGCTAAAATTTTAGAAGCACATGTTGTTTTTAATCCAAAAACATTAATATTATCTTTTATAACTATAGGAATTCCAAAAAGCTTTCCTAACTTCTCACCTCTATTTTGCTTTTCTTTTAATTTTTCTATTTGAGAATAAACATAATCTTCATCAAAAAATATTAAAGCATTTATATCTCTATTTTTTTGTTTTATATTATCTATATATGATTTTACATATTCCTCTAATGACATTTCTCCATTTTTAAACTTTTCTACATCTCTTTTTATACTCATTATTCCTCCTTTTTTATTTTAATGTCTATAAAGTTTATATAAATACACAGCTAATAAAATACTTAAAAATGTAATAAAATTAAACTGAAATATAAAGCCAAATTTAAAAGCAAAAAAACCTAAATTGACAATAACTGGTTGAGCTGTTGTTAAATCTACTATAGTATCTAGA
>JAMORN010000064.1 GCA_027063545.1 bacterium
ATCCTCCTGCCGCTACTGTTATAAGAGTTGCAACATATTTATTTGATAACACCTTATTTCCTGGTATAGATTCATCACTAAACAATTCTTGCCATGCAAATCTTGCAAGACGTGTTGCTGTATCAAGGGAAGTCAAAGCAAAAGCACTCACTGCTAATGTAGCAAATGTCACTAGATAAGTTTTTGGTAATTTTAAAATCTCACCAAATGTTGCTATACCTGAAGCAAATACAGCTATAGGACCTTTTTGTTTAATTAATTCTATATATTCTCCATGAGTTAGATATCCTGCTGTAATAAGGGCTATAACTGCTAAAAAACTTTCTATGAGCATTCCTCCATATCCAACTATTTTTGCATCACTTTCCTTATCTAATTGTTTTGATGAAGTCCCAGAAGAAACAAGAGAATGAAAACCTGAAATTGCTCCACAGGCAATAGTAACAAAAAGTATTGGGAATAAATATCCTAATTTTTCATTATAAAAAGATGTAAATACCGGCATCTTTATTTGTGGATTATATAATATTATTGAAATAAACCCTAATAACAAAATTGCATATAAAAGAAAAGAACTTAAAAAATCACGAGGTTGTAATAAAAGCCATACTGGTAAAATAGAAGCAAATATTATATAAACTAAAATAATATATATCCAAGTATCATGGGGTAAAGATATTGGATAGCTTACTCCTAAGAATAAACCTAATACTATTAAAAATAAACCAAATATAGTTAATATACCCATTGACATTGGCTTTTTATAATTTATCAAGCCAAAAATCATAGCCAATAAAATAAAGAATATTGAGGTAGAGGCTGTTTGAGGAGACGTATCAAAAGTCTTAGCAACAACAAATGTAAATACAGCTATAACAAGAACCAATGTTACCCAAACAAATATTAAAAATAAAAACTTTCCAACTTTTCCTACTTCTTTCTCAATTATATCTCCAATCGACTTACCATCATTCCTTACAGAAGCTATAAGTGCTGTAAAATCATGAACTGCCCCCATAAATATACCACCTATTATTATCCATATAAAACCCGGTAACCATCCATAAACAATTGCTGTTACAGGACCTATAATAGGAGCTGCACCAGCTATAGATGCAAAATGATGTCCTAAAAGAATAGGCCATTTTGCAGGTACATAGTCAACATTATCTCTAAGTCTGTGAGCAGGAGTTTTTCTTGAATCATCAATATCATAATGACCCACAATAAAACTACCATATAATTTATATCCTAAAACTAATGCTATAAAAGAAAAAATTATTAAAACTAACCCACTCATTACTTTTTCTCCTTTTTTATGTTTTATTTAGTTTATACATAAACTAACTCTTTAAAATAAAAATAATTATTTAAATTAGATAAATCTAAAAAAATTGAGGTCTAACCTTTCTTTTAGATTAGACCTCCAAAAATATTATATTAAAAAAAAATAAGTTATAAAGAAAACAATTAAAAACTAATAATATTTCGTAAGAAGCATTATTTGAAGATCTGTTACTTTTTTAGTTTCTATTGTGGTATCTGCTACTGTTCCTCCAGAACTAGCAGCACTTCCAGTAATATCTACTAAAACACCTAATGCCTCAAACTCCCCTAATACCGCTGGATCATATACTAAATTAAAAGTAGTAGAGGCTCCACTATTTATACCTACAGGTGTATCTCCTTTAAATATCATTGCGCCATAAAACGTTCCAGCAAAAGTATTATATTTTCCTCTATTTGATGTACTATCCCATACAAAACCCCTAAAATCTCCTTGGCCTCCAAAATTTTCTAACTTCGCGCCATTTTTTACTATTATACCAACTCTTCCCTCCTCTTTAACATTCCAAAAATTGCTTCCTACATTTACATCTACAGGCTCATCCATAACAAAAATTATTTTTTTGCTAAAATCTCCATACTGAAAGTTCCCTATATCTTTATCTATTTTTACTACTAAAAATCCTCCATTATCATTCAAAGAACCATTAATATGAAATGTCTTACCATTCAATGTGGCGACTCCATCATCTGCTAAATCTTCCCAAAAAGAAGGCCCAAAATTATTTTTTAAAGTATTATTATAAAAATTTGGATCTCCAGATTGTGCATCCAAATCAGATAAAGAAAAATTTATTGTTAAATTATCTATATTGGCACTTGCTTCTTCCTCTTCTTGAGTATCTATTCCTATTTCATCAGGTGTAGGCACATCAATAGATGCATTATTTTCTGCAACCGCTCCATCAGTTAAAATTAAATATCCCTTATTATTAGACTCATCTGTTGCAAATCTAACAACTCCTCCATCTTTTGTTAAAGTATTATTCCAATTTACCACATCAGTATTTATTTCTAATGTATCTCCATATGAAGTTATTGTACTCATATCAAAAGGATTCCCTCCAATATATCCATATTTCCTGAAAATTATAGAACCATTAAAACTTTTAAAACCACCTACTAAATATGCATTTGTTTTAAAATCTACTAATACATCAACAATAACTTTCCCTCCTATATAAAAATATTGAGCTGTATCAGAAAGTGTTAATCCTGAATTTAATATAACATCTCCTGGAATGTAAACATTTCCTGTTATAGTTGTATTTTGATCTATTTTAATGTCATTTGTTTGATTTACAACTTTTACATCTCCATAAATTATAGAACCTTGATTAAAAGTAGCCTCCCCTTCACAATATATATCACCTTGAACATTCCAAGCGGGATCCATATGCTCTATAGGACCTTGAGAATAAAAAGCATGTCTTACAGCAGTACCTCTTAGACTATTATTTGCTATTTTCATAAATGTATCCCAGCCCTCAATTCTATAAATAGCAAACATAGTCTTTTTAGAATTCTCTGGTCCATAACCTATAACCTTTACTTTTACTAATGAATTTGTTCTATCCACTTCCAATATTGCAAATTTAAATTTTTGAATATTAGAAAGCTGAACTTCTGTGGCTCCTAGTTCATTTGTAGTCCAAGCCCATGTAAAATCTCCAATATTACTTGAACCACTATACCATAAAGTATCACTAAAAGAAGACATCAGATTCATCATTTGATCAGGATTCTGATTTACCAATTCTTTAAACCAATCTAAAGCACTTTCTGCTGCTTCTTCAGCTGTCTTTTTTTGATAAAAATCTCCTTGAATTTGTATATCTTTATTTGATAAATATAATATAGTCCCCCCCAATAATAAACTTACAAATATAAATGTAAGTACTACCATTAAAACATAACCTTCTCTACTCTTAGTTCTCTGAAATATATTTTTCATCTCTTCATCCCCCTTATTTTTTTTATTTATTATAATTACTTAATGTTATCCCCACACCGCAATCAGGAATTGCTGAAAAAAATGTAAATTTAATATAATGATGATCTGCTTGTGGTCCAATTAAAAATATATACCAATCAGGACCTCCTGTTGCAGATGAAATTAAAGTACCACTTCCATCTGGTGAATACCATTCTACTTGTACTTTTGGTATTTGAGCACCATTACTATTAAATTCTATTTTCCAAAATGGATTCCAATAAGGGTTTCCTTCGCCTGGATAAGATTTAGCCCATACATATAATTCATTGCTAGTATTTACATCTGTTGGATATATAATATACTCTGTATTACAATCCCACTCCCTACATTTACATTTATCCGAGCCATCAGCACCAAGATAATGATCCCATGTAGCACAACCTCCTCCACCACCTGCTATATCAAAATTCGCTGTAATATTCATATCTCTATTCATTACTATAGTTAAAGGATTATTAGTTGCTGTAGTATCTCCACTCCATCCGGAAAAAGTATAACCAGTGTTAGGAGTTGCAGTTATAGTAACAGATGTCCCTTTTTTATAAGTACCACTTGCTGGATCAACACTACCATAGCTAGCATCTGGAGATACTGTTACATTTAAACTATAGGCCGGACAACCATTATAGTCAGCTGTTCCTGGATCATTTGGACACTCATCACAAGCATCTCCTATTCCATCTCCATCTGTATCTTCTTGATTTGGATTAGCATCATTAGGACAATTATCGCAAAGATCCCCCACATCATCATTATCTGCATCAGCCTGATCAGCATTAGAAACATCAGCACAATTATCACACACATCACCTACCCCATCACCATCTGTATCTGTTTGATTAGGATCATAATCTTCAGGACAAACATCACAAGCATCTCCAATACCATCATTATCCTGATCCTCCTGATCTGGATTGGCTACATTAGAACAATTATCTGTAGAATCAGGAACTCCATCATTATCAGCATCTGCAACTCCAATACTTCCTGAACCTGCCCCAGAAGTATCAGGAGACAATCCTGAAGAACTAATACCACTTCCTGATAAATCAGGTGTTACTCCATTTTGAGGCACAGGAATTACAATAGAGAATAATCTCCTTTCGAATTTATCATTAAATGCTAGCTGAATATTTCCTATTTTAAAAGTATCATTTAAAACCTTATTTAATTCTCTTCTTGTTCTAGCTAAAATTGAAACCTTTATTGCTCTTACAAATGGCTTTGCTGCACTCCAAGAGCTATAACCTAATTGAGATAATGTAGTATCTTCTGTAATATATTTATTAAGTTCATCACCAACCCAGTAATATCTTCCCAAACTTTTCTCTACAACCACTATATCTTTCATATAAAAAGTAGGAGTTACCACATCATTATTGTTAAAAGTAAATCCTAAATACATATCTGCTGTGGTATCCGCTGTAAAATAGAAATCTATCTTAATAAAATTTGTATCTAAATAATAAATAGATGCTATCTTCTTATAAAAACTTGCTGTTGTTGTCCATAATCCTAAACTTAAATCTTCATAAGTTGCACTAGAATCTTTATCACTTAATTTATCTTTTGCTATATAAAATTTTACATAATACTTAGCACCTGCTTTTAATTTTAACACATTATTTGTATATAATATACTAGAACCATCTATGTATTGTTTATAATTAATCTGTCCTGTAGAAGTAATTGTTAAATGCCCCTTTAAAGGATTCCAAAACCAATCACTTGAAACTGTAGAATTTCCTGTTTTTACCATGGTATCATTAGATCCCAATATACCAAACTCTACTTGAAAAGCTTCAACATTTCTAACTAATGTGTAAGGAGTTCTGCCTTTATATGCATGCTTTATAGTTCTAGTTGCTGGATCATAATAAAAAGCCTCTGCTATAATAGTGTCTGGACTTCCATTCGAATTTAAACGTAAATATCTAATAGCTAAACTATCCCCTCTAGAAGCTTGTGTTGTAAAATCGTATTCTCTTACTTCAAAAGAGCTTCCATCAGATAAAACAACTCCTGGATATACCCCTTTTACTATTGTCCCAGCACTATCATACATATAAGTTTTATAACCTGTATTTGATATTCTTTTTGCCAAAAAATTTATTGCATCTCTTGCATCCTCAACAGTAGTTTGAGAAATAGTTTGCTCCAAAAATCTCTTATTAGAATAAAAAAATGCTTGTAAAACAGCAGCTACCACTATAAAGGATAAAAAAGCATAAATTAAAAGTTCAATTAAAGTAACTCCTTTTTTAAATTTTTTCATCGTACAACTCCTGTGAGGGTTATGGTTTTCTTATTATAAGCACCAGTCCCCCCCTGATACCATTCTATAGTCACTGTTATTCTTTTAGCTATACTACTAGTTGATAAAGGAGTAATTTGAATTATTCTAATAAAAGTTTTTCCTGAAACTCTTACTGTATCAACAATAGGAGAGGTAGTAGCCTCAATACCCTCAGCTCCTATACCTCTATATGAAGCTATTGTTGATTTAGCTAAATCTGTAGCTAATTCTGTTCTATAACTCATTTCTATAAATTTATATCCTGCAACCTCCATAAGGAGAGCTTGAGATAATGCCAAAGCGAAAATTACCATAGCCACTAAAAGCTCTAATAAAGAAGCTCCTTTTAATCTCTTATTTTTTATCTTATTACATAATATATTAAATCTCTCAGCCAAAAACATAAACACGCCTCCTTTATATCCTTTCTAAATATATTATAAATTTATATATATAGGAATTCAATAGAAAATTCTAATATAGATATATTTTTTGAATTAATATTGAACTTTATTAATATTGAATTTAAAAGAAATTATAATTAAAAAAATAATAGCGGCGTTGGGACTCGAACCCAAGACCCAGGGATTATGATTCCCTTGCTCTACCAACTGAGCTACGCCGCCATCCTAATAACAATCTCAACTTCTAGTACAGAAATATAATTTTTAAAATTGATTTTTTCAAGATTTTCAATATATAAAAAATAGTTAAAAATAACTATTACATTAAGTTGTGAATTTAATCATAACCATATCTTATTAATTACTAAATATTTATACTATATATAGTATTATTTATAAAAAAATACCACAATATATAGTAATAAAATGTTTGACTTTTCTATTTTTTGTTTTTATTTATTTATTTTATCTAATACAGGTACTAAAAATTATAGCAAACTATAAATAGCTAAAAATCAAGGAGATATAGTATGTCTGTAAAAACTACAAAATTGAAATTTATAAAGAAAAGAGATGGAAGACTTGTAGCTTTTAATCCTGAAAAAATAGTAAATGCTATAATGAAAGCTCAAAAAGCTGTAGGATATGAAGATAGGCAAGAGGCAGAAAAAATTACAAAAAAAGTTATAGAAGTATTGGAGTTAATTTTTAAAGGTGAAGATGCGCCTACTGTTGAAAATGTACAAGATTTAGTAGAGAAATTCTTAATAGAAAGTGGAAATGCTGATGTTGCAAAAAGATACATCTTATATCGTCATCAACATGCAGAACTTAGAAACATTAAGAAACTTCTTGAAGGTGCTATAGAGTTAGTGGATTCATATCTAACAAAAAGTGATTGGAGAGTAAGAGAAAATTCAAATATGAGTTTTTCTCTTCAAGGATTAAATAATCACATATCCTCACAAATAACCCAATATTACTGGTTACATAAAATATATCCTCCTGAAATAAGAGAAGCTCATCTATCAGGGGATTTTCATATTCACGATTTAGGGCTCTTATCTGTATATTGTTGTGGTTGGGATCTTCAAGATTTACTTTTTAGAGGATTTGGTGGTGTTCCAGGAAAAGTTGAATCTAAACCTCCTAAACATTTTAAAACAGCTCTTGGACAAATTGTAAACTTTTTCTACACAATGCAAGGGGAAGCAGCTGGAGCTCAAGCTTTAGCAAATTTTGATACATATTTAGCTCCTTTTGTTGCTTATGATAATCTATCTTACAAAGAAGTTAAACAGGCTATGCAAGAGTTTATTTTTAATTTAAATATACCTACAAGAGTTGGTTTTCAAACACCATTTACAAATCTAACAATGGATTTAAAAGTACCTAAAAATATGGAAAATCAACCTGTTATTATTGGGGGCAGTTTCTGGGATGACCATGTATATGGAGAATTCCAAAAAGAAATGGATATGATAAACCGTGCCTTTGCTGAAGTTATGATGGAAGGAGACGCAAAAGGTAGAATCTTTACATTCCCTATTCCAACATATAATATCTCTAAAGATTTTGAGTGGGAAAATCATAATCTTGATCCTATATGGGAAATGACTGGAAAATATGGAATTCCTTATTTTGCTAACTTTATAAATTCAGATATGGATCCTGAAGATGCAAGAAGTATGTGTTGTCGTTTAAGACTTGATAATAGAGAATTAAGAAAAAGAGGAGGAGGTCTTTTTGGTTCAAATCCATTAACTGGATCTATAGGGGTGGTAACAATTAACCTACCTAGAATTGCTTATCTATCAGAAACAGAAGAAGAATTTTTTGATAGACTAGCTAGACTTATGGATTTAGCAAAAGAATCTCTAGAAATTAAAAGAAAAGTATTAACTAAATTTACAGAAGAAGGGCTATATCCTTACTCTAAAGTTTACTTAGAGGGAATAAAAAGACGCCAAGGAGACTACTGGGCAAATCATTTCTCTACAATAGGCCTTGTTGGAATGAATGAAACTTGTCTTAATCTATTTGGGGAAGATATAACATCTGTAAAAGGTAGAGAGTTTGCTATTAGAGTACTTAAATTTATGAGGGATAGAATTCAAGAATATCAAATTGAAACCGGAAATTTATATAACTTAGAAGCTACACCAGCAGAAGGTACATCATATAGACTTGCAAAGATAGATAAAGAGAAATTTCCTGATATTATAACATCTGGTAAAGATAAGCCTTATTATACTAATTCTACTCAATTACCTGTAAATGCTACAGAAGACATATTTGAAGCTTTAGAACATC
>JAMORN010000065.1 GCA_027063545.1 bacterium
TTACAATCTTTATATACAGGAGGAACTGTTTTACATATATTCTTAGGAGAGAAAATTGATGATGTTGATACTGTTAAATATTTAGTTAAAACAATTGCTGAAAATTACACATTACCTTATTTTTCCCTTACACCAACATTTAGTATCTGTCCTATCCATGGATATATACCAGGAGAACATGCTGAATGTCCTATCTGTAAAGCTGAAAAAGAACAAAAATTAAAATTAGAATTGAAAAAATTAGAAAAACAATTACAAATGTTAGAAGGAAAATAAAATGAATAAAGAGGAATTACTAAAAAAAATAAAAGAAATAAAAAAAGAAATGAAAAATATAAGAGGTACAGAGACTAAAGTTGTATATAGAATCGGATGTAGAGAATTTGACAAAGACCACACCATTGAAAATGGTGTTATAATAAACTTAAATAACAAAAAATAATCAAAAAAGGAGTGTAAAATGAACAGAGAAGAATTAATGAAAAAGATTCAAGAATTAAAACAAGAGCTTGAAAATGTAAAAGGTACACCTACTGAAATCTACTCAAGAGTTGTAGGATATTATAGACCTGTTCAACAATGGAATGATGGAAAGCAAGAAGAATTTAAAGAAAGAAAAGTATTTAAAGTATCAACACCTGTAAACTCTAATACATAATTATGATTACAGAAAAGTTATCTAAACAAGAAATAAACTCCCTGGAAGCCTTACCTATTTATGGCTTTCAGGGAGTAACTCTTATAGATTTCCCTAAACATCAGGCATCTATAGTTTTTATTGGTGGATGTAATCTTAGATGTCCATATTGTCATAACAAAGAATTAGTATTTTTAAATCCTAAAGATAGACTTGATTACAAAAATATTTTAGAAAAAATAGAGAAACGAAAAAAAATAATAAATGGGGTATCTATAACTGGTGGAGAACCTCTATTATATGATGAAATCTTTGATTTTATAAAAGTATTAAAGGAAAAATTACAATTAGAGGTTAAAATTGATACAAACGGAACTAGGTATAAAAGATTGGAATATATAATTGAAAATAAACTTGTTGATTACATTGCAATGGATTTTAAAACAATACCTTCAAAATACAAATTACTGGGAATCCAATCAGAAGAAGATTTGGAAAGTATTCTTATCTCTGTAGACATTCTTAAAAAAACAGATATCCCAAATGAATATAGACTTACTGCTGCGCCTTATATTATTGAAAAGGATGATCTGGAAGAATATGGAAGCATAGTTAAAGGTGGGCAAAAACTTTTTATACAACAATTTTATCCTAGAAATACCCTATCCGATGAATATCTAAATGTTAAGCCTTATAATATAAAAGAGCTAGAAAAATTTGCTCAAATACTATCAAAATATATTCCTACTAAAATTAGAGGAATATAGATTATAAACTTTTTGATTTAAATTCTTAACTTTATTATTTTCAAATATAAAGAAAGATAAAAATAATTTTTTTTTATTATTTGAAGGAGGATAAAAAAAATGGGTCTATTGGACTTTTTTAATATTTTTAATTTTTCAAATTATGATATGGCTATAGATCTAGGTACTGCCAATACATTAATATATGTAAAAGGTAAAGGTATTGTTATTAATCAACCTTCTGTGGTTGCTATAAATAAAGATACAAAGGAAATAATTGCTGTCGGTAAAGAAGCAAAGGAAATGATTGGAAGAACTCCTAAAGGTAAAGAAGCTATAAGACCTCTTAAAGATGGAGTTATTGCCGATTTTACTCTTACTACGTACATGTTAGATTATTTTATTAAGCAAGTATATAAAAATAGATTTATCCATCCTAGAGTTTTAGTTGCTGTTCCATCTGGAATAACAGAAGTTGAAAAAAAAGCTGTTATAGAAACTGTGGAAAATGCTGGTGCCAGAGAAGTATTCTTAATTTCAGAGCCTATAGCTGCTGCTATAGGTGTTGATATACCTATAGAAAAATCTTCTGGAAATATGGTTATTGATATAGGTGGTGGAACAACTGAAATTGCGGTATTATCTCTATCTGGAATCGTTGCATCTGAAAGTTTAAAAGTAGCAGGTGATGAAATGAATAAAGCTATAATGAGTTATTTAAGATCAAACTATAGAGTATCTATTGGAGAAAATACTGCTGAAGAAATTAAAATAAAAGCTGGTAGTGCTGTTGAGTTAGAAGAAGAGATTACTGTTGAAGTAAAAGGTAAAAGTACAACAACACCTACACCTATATATTTTCAAATATCTTCTAAGCAGATTAGAGAAGCTCTACAAGAACCTATTAATAAAATTATAGAAGGAGTAAAAAGAACTTTAGAAAAAGTACCTCCAGAGCTTGCATCTGATATTTATTCTAAAGGAATTATTATGACAGGAGGGGGTAGTTTATTGAAGGGTCTTGATAAAAAAATATCTGAAGAAGTAAATCTTCCTGTAAGGGT
>JAMORN010000066.1 GCA_027063545.1 bacterium
CTTTTACAGTTTTATCAGTACCAGGACATTTATCTTTCACATCAGGAATACCATCTTGGTCATTATCAGGATCAGGACAACCATCTTTGTCTTGGAATCCATCTATATCTTCTGGTTGGAACGGACATTTATCATGTTTATCGTCTATACCATCATGATCAGAGTCTTTTATATTGTCAGGACATCCATCACTATCATCTATACCGTTTTTTGTTTCTGGTTGATTTGGACATTTATCAAGTTGATCAGGAATACCGTCTTTATCATTATCTAGATCAGGACAACCATCATTGTCTTGGAATCCATCTAAGTCTTCTTTTGTAGATAACGCATCTTGATCAGTACCAGGACATTTATCATCAACATCTGCTATACCATCTTTATCATTATCAGGGTCAGGACAACCGTCATCATCTTGGAAACTATCGTAGTCTTCAGGATCATTAGGACATTTATCTTTTTTATCAGGTATTTTATCGAGATCGTTGTCAAGGTCAGGACAACCATCATCATCTTGAAAGCCATCAAAATCTTCAGGCTCTGTAGGACATTTATCATATCTATCATTTATACCATCTTTATCCTGATCTGGCGGAATAATAAACCAATGAAATGTTACCTGAGCACTAGCACCCAGTTTTGGAGGAACATGAGCATTTACTAAATAAATATTATTATTATCTTTTATATAATAGAGCCCATGATTTAAGTTATCTTTATATGTTTTCTCTGCAGCAGGATCATCATCATTTAAAACATATCTATCCTTTACTATTTCAGGAGAAGAAAAAGTTTTCATTATAGACATAATAATAGATGCATGAGGAGATCTAACAAGTAATCCAAATTTTCCATTTAACTCGTCTTTAAAAAGATCATGATGATTAATTACATTAGACCACTCCATTGCTCCACTTAAAGAACCAAAAAAACCAAAACTAGGATGAGGACAATATTCAACCCCAAATTTTCCAAATATTTTATTGTCAGTATAAGATTTTGAATCCATAGAGGATCCTGTATTAGCCACTCCAAGACCACCAACATTAAAGTGAAATCTTAGAAGTAAATCAGGGTTAACAGCTCCAACATCAAATGTAAGAGCAAGTAATGCTTTTAAAGCCCAAAGTCTCGAATGATTTGCTGTATATGTTCCAAATATAGCATTTTTATACCCAGGAAACTCTGGACCATCCATAGTAGCTTTCCAGTGGAATTGGGGATCTCTTAAAATATATCCTGTTTTTAAACCTGTAGCTGTTTTATTTGTAGGAACATAACCTGTAAAAACAAAAGCAAGATTTACTATTTGATTAGTAGGAACAGCTAATTTTGTATTTATAAAGAAATCTCCAGTTCCTTTTTTCTCTAAATCTTGATTATTTACATCATAAACTTGATCCCAATAAGAGTAAACTCCTAAAGCAACGCTCCAATAATTAAAAAGTCCATAAGAGAAAAATACTGGAGCAAAAATTCCTAAAGTAGAATTTATTCTACTAGAAGCTGATGTTAACCCTGCTGCAACATAGTCATCCCATGTAATATCAGCAGGATTATCTGTTCTTGTATAAGGAACTATTCCAATTTTATCCCAAGTGATTAATGGAGATACACCTATTGCCATTCTACCTCTTTTCATTGTTTTAGCATCATAAAGATCTAAAATACCCCTTAAACCTTCATTATTAAATGAGATATCAGTGTATATATCAATATATCCCAAAATGTTGGATAAATAAACAAATACTAATAAAACACTATAAAAAATTCGTTTCATAAAAACCTCCTTATTTATCTATTTTATAAACTATTTTTTACCTTTTTTATACTTGATATAGCCTTTCTTGCAGCATATATATGTTTTGGTAGATAAGAATCATCTTCATCATAAAAAATTATTTTGAAAATTTTAGCAGCATATACTCCTTTTTTAAGGGCAGCAATAATCTCCTGTTTATGGTCACCAATTGACGATTTAAAAGTTTTATTTTTATACTTTTTTAATAACTTTTTCATTGTTAAATAATATGAATAAGAACGATTTTGATATTTTTCGTATAAGTAATCATCTTCCAATATTTCATCATATTTATCTTCAGAGACAGCAGCAATAGCAGATAAAATTGATATCGCTTTGTTTAGATCCTTTACAACTTGAACTTTTTCTTGGTTATAAATCTTTTGATCCTCTTCTGACTGTTTTGTTTTCATAACCTTCATTTCTAATTTCTTTTTCTCTTCCAATAGCTTTTGTTTCTCTAATTGTTCCTGTTGTATCTTTTTTTCAGAAATAGCAACGTAAATTTTTGTTATACCAGTAATAGTTGTAAATATTAATAATAAGGTTGCAAGAAAATAACTAATAACATTTTTAGCAATACCACGAGCAGTGTTTATAGTTATTAAAAAAGCTAAAATAGTTATATATACCATTAGAATTATTATCAAAGTATCTGTAGAGAAATTAAACATATTTTTACTCCTTGTTTTGAATCTTCGTTATTTTTAATTTTTTAATTCGGGTCGGTGAAGATTCCAGTATTGTTATTAAATAGTTATCTATTTTAAACTTTTCATTTTCTTTTGGTATATAGCCTATTTTATTGGTAATATATCCATTTATTGTACTAAATTGTTCATTTCCTATCTTTATTCCATATACATTTTCTAAGTCTACTACTGAATACAATCCGTCAACAACTACCTCATCAATCTCTTTGATATCCTTTTTTTTCTCTATATTTTCAGAAAAATATTTTAAAAGATCATCAACCTGCAAGTATCCTATTTCATTTCCGTATTCATCAACGATTACAGCATACTTAGTATCAGTCAAAATTAACCTTTTAAAAATAAAATAAATAGAAGAAAAAGAATTTACAAGTATAAATTTATCTTTTTCTTTAATTTTGTTTAAAGTATTTTTTTCTGTTTTCATAATAAACTTTACAGGCACATTAGATAATTTTATAATAGATAACAGAATTTTTTCTTCAATACTAGAAAACTTACTGGAGTAGTAGATTTTATTAATAAATTTTTTAAGATCTTCCTTATTAATTTCAATATCTGATGTTAATCTTTTTATATGGAAAAAGAATGTATCAATAAACTTAAAAATATTCACAATAGGCGATAAAATTTTGAATAAAAAAATTAATAAATTTCCTAATCTTATAAAGAAAATAGGATAATTTACACCAATACTTTTTGGTATAATTTCTCCAAAAATAAGTAATGAAAAAGTAGTAAATAAAAAGGAAACAAAAGAGCTATATTCTATATTTAAACTTTTTATAAAACTTTCTGAAAAACTAGAAAAACCAACGTTTACACTCATATTTCCTATAAGAATGAAGATTAAAAATTTATATTGTCTAGAAATAAAGAAATTGTAAATATTAAAATATTTTTTGTTTTCTTTTATTAAAGAATATTGATAGTCTGAAATAGAAAAAAAGGCTGTTTCTGTCCCTGATAGGAGCCCAGAAAGACTTAGAAAAAAAATAGAAAGAGCTATATTAAAAAGGAAGGTCGTCATCAGTAATTGCTTCTTCAGGGTTTATTTCAAAAGAAGACAACTCTTCTTTTACAATCTCTTCATTTATAGGTTCCTCTATAGGTGTAGGTTCTATATTATTACTTTTTATTTCTTCAACAGAAGGTCTTTCGTCTTTTCTAGAAAGCATTTTCATATTATTCCCTATTATCTCAGTAATATATCTTGTTTGGCCTGTAGAATCTTCATATTTTCTATATTTTATTCTTCCTTCAATTAAGAGCAACATTCCCTTTTTTACGTATTTATCAGCAACCTCTGCATTTTTTCCAAATAATACAATATTATGCCATTGGGTTGGTCGTTGACCTGTTTCATCAGGTGGCTCATCTGATGTAGCAAGAGGAAAAGCTGCTATAGGTATCCCACTTTTTGATATCCTAACTTCTGGATCTTTTCCAACGCGTCCAATTAAAATAACTTTATTTAAAGAAGACATTTTTTTCTCTCCTTAATTTTTTATTTTTTAATATATATATTAAAATAAATTTTTAATAGCATAGATATGAAAAAAAATATTCTTAATTTCTCAAAAAAAGAATTGGAGGAGTTTTTTAAATCTATTGGAGAACCTAAATTTAGAGTAACACAAGTACTTGATTGGATTTATAAAAAAAAAGTTTTAGATTTTTCTTCTTTCTCTAATCTTTCAAAAAGATTAAGAGAGAAATTGGAAGAGAATTTTGTAATAAAAACCCTTTCAATTGAGGAAATTCATGAAAGTAAAGATGGAAGTATAAAAATTGCTTTTAAGACCTTTGATGATAAATATATTGAATCGGTAATTATTCCATCAAAAGATAGAGTAACTTTATGTATATCAACTCAAATAGGATGTAATATTGGATGTGCTTTTTGTAATACAGCAAGGTTGGGGCTTATAAGAAATCTTTATACCTCAGAAATTTTAGAGCAATATCTACTTAGTGAATCAATAATAAATAAAAAAATAACCAACATTGTATATATGGGAATGGGAGAGCCTCTTGTAAATTTTGATAATTTTCTTAATAGTTTAGAGAGATTTATTTCAGAAGAGTATTTTAATTTTGGAAAGAGAAAGATTGTTGTAAGCACAATTGGAATACCTGAAAAGATAAGAAGATTAGCAGATTTTGAGTATGCTCCAAAGATCTCTCTTAGCCTTCATTTTTCTACAGATGAAGAGAGAAAAAAATATATTCCTGTTAGTTATAAAATAGATGAACTTGTGGAAAGCCTTTATTATTATTATAAGATGACAAATCTTCCTATAACATATGAATATCTCCTTTTAAATGGAATTAATACCTCCCAGCAGCATATGGAAAAACTATATCAAATAGTTTCTTTAATTCCAAAATCAAAAATAAATTTAATCCCTTTTAATGAATTTGAAGGCTCTTCTTTTTCTACACCAGATGTAGAAGAGATTGAACGTTTTAAAGAGTTTTTTAAAGAGAGAGGAATATTTACCTCTGTAAGAACCTCTTATGGTAGGGATATAAGTGCTGCATGTGGGAATCTTGGTTTTTCTCTTCTTAAAAGAGATTTAGTTAAGAGAGATTTAAAAAGAAAATCTTAGAATATTATTAGTTTTAAAGTTTTTTTTTGGTTTTTATTATAGATATCCCAAACAGAGATTTTTACTATATATATACCTTTACCCACTTTTTTTCCATTAAAATAAGGATCTATTTTTATATTACTATATCCAATAAAATCTCCATAGATAGATTTCTTTATTAGTCTTTTTCCTTTTGAATTATAAATAGAAACATCAATCCTTTTTGTAGGTTTTATAAAGTAAGCACCGAATATAATAGCACTATTTGAAGAAGTTCTATATGGATTTGGGTATATAAATGAGTCTTTTAGTATAATAGATGAATTCTCGTCAATAACCTTAAAATTAAATTCTTCCTCTTTCATGCTAGAGTTTTTATAAAGAATAGTTCTTAAAGTATTATAAAATGAGGTTATATTAGAAAGAGAAATATAAAAAGATGTATCATTCTCTAATTTTTTAGAATTTTTAACTAGGGAAATAGAGTTTAAATAAATCTTTAAAGAATCAATATAGGTGCTTAAACTAATTCTTATTATAATCTCTCCATTTTTTTCAGTAATATCGCCCTCTTTTAATTTAATAATCTTTTCTGTTTTGTCTTTATAGTAATAACTAAGTTTATAATCAAATACCTCATTAACCTTTAACGAATTACCTGAAAGAGTAGTGTATGAACTGTTATAGTATATAAAATCCTGATAAATATCTTTATTATATGCATAGAGAACCTCTTTTAAAGGGGTATAAGAAGAATCCACAAAAGGAAGATAAAATGATACAGAATATATGTTTGATGTTGTTATGGAAGAATCAACAACTATAGGAGATAGAGCTTTTGTTATAGTTATGGTATCCTCGCCTGTTAATGTTCGTTTTGTATATGTAATAGAAGAATCTTTTGGATAAACAAAAAAATTAACAGACCAATTTGTTAAATAGTCTAAACTATAGTCCTTTTTATTTACACTCTCAATGTCTAATGTATCAGGAGAGAGTTTTCTTATTATAGGGGAGACTATAATCATTGCCGGATCACCAAAAAGTTCATAGCTGGAAGAGTTAAGATAATAACCAGTATAGTTATAGGCTGTTTTTGCATAATAAAAAGTTTCTCCTATAGTTTTTTTTGAAGGAAGATCATATATTTTTTCCAAAAGCGCACCTCCAAATTCATTATTCTCTATAGCATAAACCTCCATTATTGATCCAATCCCTGCAACTGCTCCATATTCCGGTGTTATAAATATCCTTTCAACCACCCCTTTTTCATTGTATAGGTCAAATTTAGATGCATAGCATCCCAAAACTACGAAAATAGTTAAATCTTTATTTACCAAACTAGGAGTGCTCCATGATTTAAATACCCTCTCTATTGCTAAAACACCCCAATGGGAATGGCCAGAGAATAAAGTTATAAAAACACCTTTGTTTATATAATCAATAAAATCTGCTTCAGCAAGTGGTTTATAACTTTCATCATCTTTAGGATAGAGTTGTAAATAGACATTTTCTTTTTCAATTCCCTCTGGAATATATGGTAAGACATATTTTTCTACCAGTCTTTCATGATTGTAAGGATCTATTACTTCAGGTGATATCTCATCATCATCTACCGATATTAATATTTTTCTTTTATAATCACCGAAGGGATTTCCCTCATACCTTTTTATTTTGTAAAAAGCACCCCATGCCTCATCTATATTATCTGCAGGAATTCTTCCTACATACGCAAAAGTAGGATATATATTTGAAACCCCATATTGATATGAAACATAAAAATCATCACTTGCTCTTATAGAATCTACTGTTGATATTAAATTTTTATCATATATCATAGGAATAAAGTTAGGATGTTCTAGGGTGTCATACTCACTATATCCATCTCCCAAAAGAACTACATATTGAAGCTTCCCTTGAGAGAGTTCCTTAATTCTTCTTATACCCTCTCTTATACTAAAAGCCTTAGGAAGATAGGATGTTTTAAAGGAATCGAGATATAATAAATATAAAGTTTGGGTCGTTACAAATCTCGGAGAATAAACAAAATCTTTTTTTAGGGTATCTCTATATAAACAAAAACTATAAGCCACATCTTTAAATAACGAATCAGTAACAATAAGATAATCTACATCTATAGAATCAGATAAAAACTCCTCTTGAGTAATTTCATAATTTTGAGCAAAAGCCCAACCTATCCTTAAAATAAATAAGCCTAAAAGAAGATAAATTCTCATATTATTTAATATAAAAAAAGAAAAGCCCCTGAAAAAGGGGCTTAACTACTTTTTATATTTCTTTTTTTGCTTTTAGTTTTTCTACAATTTTATCACCAATAGAAACAAAAGCACTTGCTGCTAAAGAATCACTATAAGCCTCTATATAAGAAATACCTTTATCAGTTGCTTCTATAACTTTAGGATCAAGAGGAACATATCCTAAAATATCTATATGAAAATCCTCTGCAGCCCTTTCTACATTTCCTCTTGGAAAGATCTCTATCTCTTTTTCACAATGAGGACAGATTAAATAACTCATATTTTCAATAATACCTAAAACATCAACATTTACCCTTTTGGCAAATGTAATTGCTTTTCTTGCATCTAAAAGAGAAACTTCTTGAGGGGTTGTTACAATTATAGCACCATCAATTTTATTTGGCATCTGTTGAACAATTGTTAAAGGCGCATCACCTGTTCCTGGAGGATTATCAACAACCATAAAGTCAATCTCAGGCCAAACAAAATCATCAAAGAACTGTTTAATAACACCTGTTATCATTGGTCCTCTCCAAATTAACGCCTCGTCAGGATTTGGTAGGATGGAAGCAATAGATAGTACCCAAAGATTTTCTTTTACCTGAATTGGCATAGGTTTTCCATCTTCTGTAAATGGTAGTTTTTTCCCTTCAATACCTGTCATTCTGGCAATTGAGGGTCCATGGACATCTAAATCTAAAATAGCAGTTTTATATCCCTTTGAAGCTAAATAGTAAGCAAGATTAACACTTACAGTTGATTTTCCAACACCACCTTTTCCACTTAACACCAAAATAGTATTCTTTATTTTCTCAATATTTTTTTGTTTATTTTGTTCTTTTGCAAAGTTTTCAAAAGCATTTTTATTAAAATGATCTTTTCCTCCAGGTTGCATATCTTCCTCCTAATTTTGTTAAAATTTAGTATTGTTAGTTATAATTAAAAATATAAATAAAAAATCAAAAAATTCAAAATAAAATATCACAAATCACATAATATTAACAATAAAAATACCTATTTGGTAGAATAATGTGGCAACGGTCCATCCAAGGAGTATTGTATATACAGTTGTAAATATTGCCCATTTCCAGCCTATTTCATTTTTTATAGCAGCAATTGTTGCTACACATGGTATATACAAAAGGCTCATAAGCATGAAGGCATAACCAGATAAAGGATTAAAGTTGTTTGATATTATATTAACAAGGGAGTCCTCTCCTGCATTATATAAAATCCCAAGAGTTCCAACAACAAGTTCCTTTGCCATGGTTCCAAAAAGAAGAGCAACAGCATTTTGCCAAGAAGCAAAACCAGAAGGCACTAAAACAGGAGCTATAAATTGGCCAATTTTTCCTAAAATACTATCCTTAGATAGATATTCAACGCCCCAAGGAAGGGAAGCCAAAGCCCATATTAATATAGACGCAAATAAAATTATTGTTCCTGCTTTTTTAATAAAAAGTTTTGTTTTAAGCCAAGAATAAAATATTAATCCTTTAAATTGTGGCATATGATAAGGAGGCATTTCCATAATTAAAGGCGAGTATTCTTTTTTGAAGAAGATATTTTTAAATATTCTTGCAACAACAAAGGCTAAAATTATTCCTATTAAGTATAATGATAATAGGATTAAAGATTTATTTTTTTTAAATAAAGCATTTATAAAAAGAAGATAAATAGGAAGACGGGCAGAGCAAGACATAAGAGGTATTGTTATAATTGTCAATATTCTATCCTTAGGATTTGAAAGGGTTCTTGTAGCTGTTATTGCCGGGACATTACAACCAAATCCAAGAATAAATGGTATAAAAGATTTTCCATGAAGCCCCATCTTATGCATAATTTTATCCATTAAAAATGCTGCTCTTGCCATATATCCAGAGTCTTCAAGTATTCCCATTAAGAAATAAAGAATAAAAATACTAGGGAAAAATACTAAAATAGAACCAACTCCTCCTATTATTCCGTCAACCAAAAGAGATATTAACCAATCAGGAAAATGGTGATTCTCTCCTACTTTTGTAACAATATTTGATAATATTCCAAAGAAACTATCTATAATACCAGATAACGGCTCGCTTAATGTGAAAACAATCTGAAATATTATATATAAAATTAATATTAATATAGGAAAACCAAGATATTTATTTGTTAGAATATTGTCTATTTTGTTTGTTAATGATAGTTTTTCCTCTATATCCACCTTTTTTGTAATAACCTCATTAAGAAGTCCTTTTATATATCCATATCTGTTTTCTATAACAAGATCCTCTAAAGTAATCCCATGCTTATCAATAAAATCCCTCTCTATTTCGTCTTTTTTATATAAAACTTTTTTGCCGTTTTCATCATTTATTAGTTTATTTACAAGAAATTCATCATTCTCAAATATCCTTAATATTAGCCATCTTTTATTTAATGTTTTAAAGCCTATTTTTTCTAAAAGAGAATCATCTATTAAATCAAAAAGTTTGTTTATTTCATCCTCTAATGTAGATGAATATAATATAGGCTTTCTTCCTTTTGGAGATTTGTAAAACTCAACAATCCTCTTTTTTAATTCTTCAATCCCAACCGATTTATTCCCAATAGTCTCGACCACAGGAATATTAAGTAGTTTTTCTAAAAGTTTTGTATCTATTTTTATCCCCTGAGATTCAACAAGATCCATCATATTTAATACCAAAATTACAGGAAGATTTAGTTCTAAAAGCTGAAGGGTAAGATAGAGATTTCTATTTAAATTAGAGGCATCAACAATATTAACTAAAATATCATAACCACCCTCTAAAATTACATCTCTTGATATCTTTTCATCAATAGAAAAAGCATTTAAAGAATAAATACCGGGAAGATCAATCACATTAACTCTAAATCCATCAAAACTAAACTCACCTTCCTTTTTTTCAACAGTTACACCCGGCCAATTACCAACCTTTTGAGTATCCCCTGTTAATCCATTAAAAATTGACGTTTTCCCACAATTTGGGTTTCCCGCTAAAACTATATTTATAACATTTTTCATCTTCTACCTCCTTTTTTTATTTTATTACTAAATATATAATTTTTGTTATCAAAAATCACATATTAAATTTAGATATATCTAACTTTAATATAAAAAATTTCACAGAACAAAACAAAAACTTTATACAATAATATTTTATTTGGAGAGAGATTTTTTTATATATTTTTTGATATGGAGAAAATGTTTAAAGGTTTTTATAGAGTAATAGATGCTAATATAAATAGATTTAAAGAAGGTATAAGAGTTGTAGAGGATGTTCTAAGATATATATTTGAAGATGAAGCAGTATATAAACATTTAAAAAAATTACGCCATGATATAGATGAGATAATAAATAAAGCAGGAATAGATGATATACAAAGATTAAAAGAAAGGGATTCTATTAATGATATAGAAAGGAAAAACTATAATAAGAGTG
>JAMORN010000067.1 GCA_027063545.1 bacterium
TAAAGGCTTTAAATATGGATCTACCTTTTCATACAAATCCCCTGGTAAGAATCCTAAAGATTCTCCAGCTTCTACTGCCGGCCTAACTAAAACTATCTTCTCAACCTTTCGAATTTTTAATAAATATACAGCTACAGCAACTGCTAAATATGTCTTTCCTGTACCTGCAGGACCTATTCCGAATACAATATCATTATTTAAAATTGTCTTTATATAACTTTTCTGTTTTGAATTTTTAGGTATAATCCTTTTATTGCCAAAGGTGAAAATATAAGAAGTATTATCTTCTGTGGATAAATCAGAACTATCTGAGTCTTTATAACCTATTTTATAATTATATAACTCTTCTAAATCTTCTAATTTTATTGTTTCGCCTTTTTTATATAATGAGACTATTTCTCTAATAAAATCAGTAGCCTCCTCTAATTTTTCTTTATCCCTAGACTTAATTTTTAATCCATGAGGTAATATATAGAAATCACACTCAGGAAAATTCTCTTCTAAAAAAATTAAATTTCTATCCTGATTACTTAAAAATATATTTTCTAGATCTTTATAATCTATAAAAACAATCTTACTATTCATAAATTAAGTTTACTTACTCTCCTCTTTTTGAGAAGTACTATTGCTATCAGCAGAGGCAGAATTTGTTTTTAAAGAATCTACTTTTGTTGTATCATTTACTGTCTGTATTTGTTTATGTAAAATCTCTTTTTCTTCCTTTTCTATTTCAGCTAAAACTGTTTCTAAATTAACACCTGTAGTATCATATCCTAACTCTACAAGTAATTTCTTCTTTTCTTTTAAATATTTTTCTAATTCCTTTTTTTTCAATTCTAATTTCTTTTCTAAAACCTCTCTTTGAGCTTTAACATCTCTTAATTCTTCATATGCAGCCTTTGTCTCTGCTTTTGATTCCTCTAGTTTTTGTATTTGTTCTTGAGATAACTTTTTAGAACAACCAAAAAGTATAAAATTTAAAATAAATATAGATATCATTAACAACTTTATTTTTCTCATAACTTTCCCCTTTTATAACCTATATTCTTACCTATTTAAACGTTTTATCTTAGATAATTGTAATCTAAAATTATTTAATAATAAAGTCAAGTTTTTTTATTTAAACACCTCATTAGTTTGTTTCCACCACAATAGAAGATCTAAATGGGCTATATCAAATTTTACATAATTACAAAATTCTACTACTTTCTCTTCTATGTCTAAATATTTCTTTTTAGTTAATGTCTTAGGTATCTCCTCTATTATAGACAGTTTTTTTAAATTTTTCAAAATATGTCTATCCAATATTGTTAAATTCAACCCTATACCTATATTTCTTAAAAAATGACTTGACTCTTTTAATCCCATTCCCTTTATATTATTAACCAAAAAAGACCTTAAATCATATACACTAGTAAACTTTTCCAAAAAACTCTTTATTTTTATTTCATTATTATTTGAAAAAAAATTTCTAGCCTCAACTATATATTTAGCCTTACTATTCTTAAATCTAACACCTTTTAAATATGGTAAAATATCATCTACACTACCAATATATAATAAATCATTTTCAATTAAATTTTCTATAGACTTCCAACAAATCTTTGCTTTTGACTGAGGGGTTAATAAACAAAAAGCTAACTCTGCAAAAATTCTTTTATCATCCTCATTATATAGTTGTTTAAAATCATTAATTCTTTTTTCAATAATATCCTTTATTTGAGAATAATCTTCTAAAAGAGTATTCCAATATACTTCATTAAATTTCAT
>JAMORN010000068.1 GCA_027063545.1 bacterium
ATATACTTTTTCTTATTCTTATAGTACAATAACTACCTGTATAAATTCCTCCACCATTCGCAGAGACATTATCAGAAATTATAGAATTTTCTATACTTATATATGAAGACACATACAACCCTCCGCCTTTCGCCTGAGCATAATTTGAAGAAATCTGGCTATTTTTTAACACTAAAGTTCCACTACTATAAATCCCTCCTCCTAAAAAGTTTCCACCTGATAAATAAGAAGCTTTATTTTGAGATATAGTAGAATTATCTATTATTAATTTTGAATTTGTCCAAATTCCACCGCCTTCAGAAGAAGAATTATTATATATTTCACTATTCGTAATTATAAGCGAATCTCCATAATAATAATATATTCCTCCTCCGTAATAGGCATTATTATCATAAATTTTACAACTATCAATTATTATATCAGAAGATTCTAAATAAAAAGCTCCTCCTTTACTATCCGCAATACAAGAATCTATTTCTACATTATTAAAAATAATACTAGAAAAATTTTTTATATAAAATGCCCCACCATTAGTCTTTTTTGCATGTTTAATATTACAATATCTAAATATACTTTATCGCTGCTGTATCAAGAGATGTAGAATCAAACCTAAATCCCGCCCAATAATTACCACTATCTACCCAATCAAATACTATTGATAAATCACTGGTACCTTCTACAACTATTCTCCCATAAACATCTATCAAGGTATTTTCACTTATTTTAACCTGTGTTCCCGGTTTTATTGTTAAAGTTTTTCCTGGTTGAATATAAAAATTTCCCCATTACCTCCTATTTATAGATCTGACTCAATATATCCATATAAAACTATATCAGCAAAATTTAAATTATAACTTAACAAAATTATTAATAATATTAAATTCGTTAAGTTAAATTTCATAAAAATCCCTTCTTTTTTAATTCAAAAATAATGATGTTATTTTTATTATTATATCTATAGTATCTTTTATATTTTCTCTATTATCTTTAAAAAATTTTTCTATATTATTCAATAGATTCTTATTATCTTTTGATGATTCTATCATTTCAAATAGTTCTTTATTTTTTATTTTGCTTTTTAATTCTACTAAATATCTTTCATTTTTCAATGCCTCTGAAAAAAATATTGAAACAAATACACTTTTTTTTACTACTAAAACATCTTTATTAAAACTATAATCTATTATTGCTCCTAACTCTTTTACTTTATGCTCAAACTCTAATTTTAGTATTGGATCTTCCAATAAAAATCTTACCTTATCATCTTTTCTTTCTATATCTATTTTGCTATCTAAAAAAGCTTTTGCTATTCTTTTTAATACTTCTTTATTATCTATTGTTTTATATTTTAAATAAACTTCTTTCATTAAATTTTTTACTCTCTGTTCTGAAATTTTTAACTCTTTTGAAATTTCGTAAATTGATTTACTCTTTAATTTAGTCTCATATAATAAATAAAAAATATAAAGATCAACTTCTTTTTTCGTCATTGTTCCAAATCCATTCTCTAAATATTTTTCTAAAAATTTTTCCCATATATTAATACTGTTGATTATTTTTTCTTTATCCAAAATAAACCTCCTTTTATTTAATTTAGTTTTAGATACTTATTGATATATTTTATATAATTATTTGCTATAAAATCAGAAAAATATCTATAAAGAGAAAAAAGAAGACTATTCATAGAAAAATATTTTTTTAAACCAATTAAGACCTTATTATATAGAATAGAATAGAATAGAATAGAATAGAATAGTTTAC
>JAMORN010000069.1 GCA_027063545.1 bacterium
TTTTATAGTTTTTATAAAAGCTAACAAAATCATATCTTCCATTTTTTTTTAAATTGACATATTTTATATTCGGAACATTTTTTATAATATCTTCTTGCACTCCTCCATACATGGTACAAACCAAAACATCAAATTTATTTTTATCTATATTTTTAACTAACTCTATAAATTGACGCTCGGCTCCTCCGATGTCAAGAGAACGGATAGATAAAACTAATTTAATCATTTTTTAAACTTTACTCTTATTTTTGATAAAAGTAACACTATTTTTTTTGGTAAAAACATAACTATAAACATAATATAACTTGCTTTATATTTAGGACATAATTTGATAGCTTCAAATATATACTTAAAGCCTTTTTTATATTGAGATGATAATTTTGCAAAATAACTAGCTCCTTTATAAATAGTGGCTAAATAACAAGGACAATATTTTTGCATCTCTTTACCATAATATTCTATATCTCTTTCATAATTTTTTATTACTATACCTGCTTTATTTACCATATTATGTGTTACACTATTTTCATTAATTCTATAATTTCTTACAGCCTTATGAATATAATATATTTTTTTATTTTTTAATAAACCTCTCCATAAAGTTCCTTCTCCTCCATAAATATCTGTATCAAATCTTTTATCTCCTAATATCTCTTTTTTAAAGATACCCCAATACTCTCCATAAATCTTACCACATAGATAATCTTGCCAATTAACTTCTGTAGATTCATTTAATCCAAATCCTGAAAACTTTCCATTATCTACTCTGTTGGATATGATTTTACAATTTCCCATCACAACATCATAACCTTCAAGTATTTTATCTACCATCATTTTTAAAGCACCATCTATCATTGTATCATCATCATCAAAAATTCCAATCAATTCTCCAGTTGCATAATCTAAACCATTATTTTTATTACCATTTGGACCTTGTGGATATTTTTTATTTTTAATATACTTTATAAATGAATATTTTTGTATATACTCCTTGACAATCTGCTCAGTTTTATCTATAGAATTATCATCTGTTACAACTATTTCTAAATTTGGATAATTTTGATTGATAATACTATCTAAACACTCTTGTAAATAATCTTCTCTATTATAAGTTGGAACTATAATCGATAATTTCGGATAATTATTCATTTATAACCTTATTTAGTATATTTTCCCATTCTTTAGCAATTTTCTCTATATTATATTTTTCTTTTACTTTTATAGCTTCTTTTGAAAGTTTATCTCTTAAATCTTTATTTTTAATTAGTAATTCGATCGCTTTCTTTAGCTCTTCTTTATTTTGATTTTCTACCAATAAACCATTCTTGTTATGATCTATTATTTCACTTGGTCCATAAGGACAATCAAAACTAACAACAGCACAACCACAACTCATAGCTTCTAATAATACATTTGGAAACCCCTCTTTTTTAGAAGATAAAACGAAAATTGAAGCTTTCGAATAAAAGTCAAAAACATTTTTAACCTTACCAAATAAAATAACTTTATTTTCTAATTTTAATTTTTTAATTAATTTTTCTAAATTTTTTCTTTCATTTCCTTCACCTGCTATATATAATTTCCAATCTGTATCTATTTTTGAATAAACATCTATCAAAGTATCAAATCCTTTTTGCTTATCAAGTCTCCCAACAGCTAAAATGATATTTTCTTTTTTAATATCACAATCTATAAAGCCAATAGGATTATAAATAACTTCAACATTATTTAAAAATTTATAGTTTTTTTTATCTGCTTTT
>JAMORN010000070.1 GCA_027063545.1 bacterium
CGAAACATTCCTTTCTTCATAAAATGACATACATGAACTGTGAATTGTATTTCTTTTTAGAATTGATATTAATATATCCTTATTTTTTTCTGATAAAACTGTAATTTCTTTATTGGCATTTTTAGATATACCTTTTAATAGATTATGCTTACTAACTTCCATTATTACAGACAATGAGTCATTTTTATAATTAGCTTTTGAACTCATAATTCTTGTAAAAGAGTCTAGTACAATTGGTCCACTTTTTTTCATTAGATCTACTGTCTCTCTAATTGCTTTATGATTATCAGTCTCTGACTTAACTATTTCCACGGCACCTAAACTACAAATCATTAGTAATAACATTAATATTGTTTTTTGCATTTTTTATCCTCTTTAAATTTAATTTTGGAATAATATCATTTTCTAACTTAAACTAAAGTTATTTTTTCTTAAAAATCTTTCTAACTTTTGATAATCTTTCTTTCCTTCTTTTAAACTTTTTATTAATATTTTTTTCTCTGTTTTGAAAATTTCACGTTCTTCAATATCTTTTATAAAGTTTGAATACAATAAAGATAAAGCAGATCTTCCTAAATAAAAGTAATATGAACTAATATAAGTGAATATAGGTTTTTTAATATATCTGTATGGTGCAATTATTGATAAAATATATCCACTTGCTTTTTTTAATTCTTTTAAGTTTTCAAAATTTAATCTATCTTCACCTAAGAAGTGTAAACCTTTAGTCTCTAAATTATCATAACATTTGTAGGGTGTAAAGCCTAACATTAGAGAAAATTCTATATCTTCTCCTCCATTATATTTACTTTCACCAGAGCTTCTGCCAACTAATCTTTGCTTAAACCCTTTTTCTTGTAAAAAATAATATGCCTCTTTTTTAATACAAGGCATGCTTGATATAAAATTTTCTTTTTCTCCTTTTAGATTCGGTACTATTGCAAAAATCTCTTGATATTTTCTACAGATATCTGGGACATTATATTCTTTTGGAAACTCTAAAGAGGCTGAAATTAGACCCGCGTCTTCTTTTTCATTCATTATTTTCATAAATGAAGTTATCCAGTTCTTTCCAACTTTTATATCGTCGTCAATATAAAAAACTATTTCAAACTTTGACTCCTTCATACCTCTATCTCTCGCATAAAGTAAACCTTGTTTTGATTCTTTTACAATTCTTAAATTATCTAAATTAAAAGATCTAACAATTTCTAAGACATTATCTGTTGAATTATTGTCTACGATAATTATTTCATATTTAAATTCAATTGGTATCTCCAAAGCTTTTATTCCTTCAAGGGCCTTAGATATCTTTTTTGCTCCATTGAAAGTTGGAACAATTATAGAAAAATTCTTATACTTCATGTTTTATACTCCTTAGATAGTGTTCTCTTTTTTTAAAATCTTTTTTTTCTTTCCTTAAGGTTTCTAATATTTTATTCAGTTCAATTTTTTTGTATTTTTCTACACTGATAAGCTTTTTGATAAGTATTCTTGTGTAAAAATAATAATATGAAGAGAAGTATTTAAATGGAAATCTATAAGTATATCTATATGGCGCGATCTTTGCAATTATATATCCACTAGCTTCCTTTAGTTTTTCTAAGTTTTCACTGGATAACCTTTCTTTATCTACATAATGAATTGCTTTCGTATGATTGTTATCATAACATTTGTAAGTGGTATATCTTAACATTAAAGAAAATTCAATATCTTCTCCTCCATTATATTTATTATTATTAATTCCTCTA
>JAMORN010000071.1 GCA_027063545.1 bacterium
TATTAAAAAAAGGCAATGAAAAAATTATACTATTTAGTGATTTAAAATTATCTCCTAAACTTAATAAATAAGAAAGTAGAATTATAATATAAAAAAATAAAAAGAATTTCCTTTCTTTTTCTTTTAGTAGGTAAAAAGAACCTATAATAAAAATATATAAAACTATAATTCCTACATACACACTAAAAAGCCAAGATATTCTTCCCTCAAAACTCCAAGAAATATTTAAATCTTTTGAAAATAAAAATTGGGGTAATATTAATGTAAATAATTTATAATAATCAAAAGACCATCTAAAAATCTCATCTAAAGAAAGCCCATTACTTCTATGACTTAATTTTACTAAATAATAAAAAGGAACTAATTGAAAAAGTGTTAATAGAATAGAATTAACCAAAATTAAAACAAATAATAAAAAATCTTTTATTAAAATTTTTCTTTCTTTTAATTTATAATCTTTGTCAAATAAAATAAAAACAAAAGCTATTAATAAAATAAATTCTAAAACTTGCAATTCCCCAGATAATATACCAGAACTTAATATAAGAGAAGCTATAAAAAATCTAATAGGCGTTTTCTTATTATAAAAAAATAAAAAACTCCATATTATCCATCCACTCCATGAAAATGTCTTAGGTGTATTAAATGATGTAAAAGTAGAAATCATATACCCATTAAACATACCTAATATAGAACTAACTAGAGCTATATTAGGTGTAAATCTTAAATATCTAAAAAGTAAATAAAAACCTAATCCAGCCCATAAATAATGAAATTCCATGAAAAGTTTATTTGCTATACTAAACTCTTTGATTAAAAAGAAAATATTAAATGGATAAATCCAGGAAAATTGGATATTTGCTAAAGGGTCCTCACCTGCTCCAATATAAGGATTAAACCATGGAATAAATTTAAACTGATACGATAACCATATAAAAAAATGTCTACCAATATAATAGAAAAGATAATCACCATAATAAAAATCAATTCCAGAAACCCATGAATAATACCAGTATATACCCCAAATAAAAATAATTAATAAAATATTTAATATATCAACATGCTTTTTTAAATAATTAATATATTCTTTCATATATACCCATAATAACAAATTTATCTGGAGTTTCTAATAAATAGATAGGTTTTTGCCTAAGTATATATATAATATAATCTTTCATTTTAGGATCATTAAGAATCCAATTTGCTTTATATAATAAAAAATTACTTTTTTCTAATTCTCTATTATAATTATAATTTTTATTTTTTTTCAAAAAAATATAATCTTGATAAAAACTATCCATATTTCTATTAAATTCTATTTTAAATCCTCCTACTTTATATACCTTTTTTATTATATAAGGCTCTATATTAAATAGATTAACATCTCTTATCTTATTTAAATCATTTAATAAATTTACTACTTTTTCATTAAATGGATAAAAATATCTACCTACCTCAAATCCATGTTCAAAAGCACCTTTAGTATATCCAATAAACATATTATAATAATCCAACTCTGCAGGATGGTATAAAATTGTAATTAATAAATTAAATGTAAAGATAATTAAAGAAATAATAGATTTAGAAATTCTAAAAAAACCCCATCCTCTATAAGAAAGTAAAAAAAAGAAAGGCCATATTTGAGAATATATTCTATATTCATGTTTAGGGGTTGAAGGTAACATAAATATAAATATTAAAAGAGAAAATACAATTATTTCAAAAATTAAAGAAAAATTTTCTTTATTC
>JAMORN010000072.1 GCA_027063545.1 bacterium
ACAAGACTTTTTTAAGAGAGAATGATGAATTAAATTAGACGAATTAGCAGATAAACAAATAGTTAGAATTAAAAATTCTTTTGAGGTATATTATAATCATCCTTACTTTGAATGAGATATAAATGAAATATCCGCCACTATAATGACATTTCTTTGGATAATTGAGTTTCTAAAAATATCTTCAGACATAACTGGTCCATATAATGATTTTATTAAAAATATATCTTTGCATGCTGCGATATGACAAATAACAGATGTAATGTCATTACTGCCAACAACTAAAAATATAGGGTTATTAGTATATATTTTTGCTAAAAAAAATTTCAATGAAATGCTTAATGAATTAGAAAGACTTTGACAAGAATTATGAGTTTCATTATCATGAGAACAAATTTTAAAATTTGATGAATCCTGGTCTAGGTTGTCTGATTATTATCAAAGGAAAATAAAGGAAGTACTAAAAGAGACTATTTATACACCTTATTCTATTGTACAAAAACAATTATGAGATGCTGTAGAATATACTCTATTAAATAAGGAAATACTATTTCTAATGAGAGTAAAGAAAATAGCAAAATTTAATGTTTCAAATATTTGATTTGTGATTTGACCTATTATTAATGGGTTAGGTAGATTATCTTCTGTGGAAGAATTATTAAATTTCTTTATTTATCTAACAGAAGATCAATCTACTTTATCCCAGAAATATCCTGAAATAGAAAAATTTAAAAATATTACTGAAATTATAAATATTAGAAAGAAAACTGTAGATGAATGAAAAAGATTATTAGAGAGATTTCTTTGATTATATTGAACTCTTAACCAAAAAGAAATGTTATATTTACCTGAAGAATATATCCAGTTTTTATTTCTTATAAGTAAAGAAAAATTTAATTTTAAAGAATATTTAGAACTAGACTCAAAATTTATTGAATTATCTAATAAATGAATTATTCAAACTAAAAAGGATTTATATAAAATATGATTAGATTATTGAATTTCTGATGAATATATCAGACTTTATAATAAAAATATTTTTAGTTTTATCAGCCCTTTTAATGGATTAATTGCATCTAAAATATCAGATACATATGATATATCTACTATTGTTTTATCTGCAATTAAAGATCCTTATCTTAGATTTCATGGGTCTTGAAGATGAATTGGAAATATAAATCTAAATACGCTTCTTCAAGATCTAAAATGAATTTTATTACAATACTGAATTAATATTAACGGATGAGGACATTCTGATGCTGTAGGTTTAGAAATGGAATACGACACTTGAAAAAGAGTATTTTATTATGAAGATATTCTAGATCTATATTACTTTATTCAAAGTATTATTAAACAATATTTAGATTGATATTTATTTCCAAATTGAAATATTAATGAAGAAGCTATTTATGATTTCTATAAACCTATAGTTTATAAAAAACTAATTTTAAAATATTCTTGACAAGATATTATTTGACTATTAGATGAATTAATGTTTTTGGCGGATAAATGGACTATCTTTGGTAATTGATTTAGCTGGAAACCAGTATATATTCCTATAGATATATTTTTTAATACATTATGGAATTCTAATAAGATTAAAAATTTTGATAATATAAATTTTCAAATCTGATGAAAGTATTTATATGCTGATATTTATATGAGAAAAATTTATAAAAATTTAATTAAAGATAAAGATTTAAATTGATTGTTAGAAGAGTTTAGTTATGTTAAAATAGATGTTATG
>JAMORN010000073.1 GCA_027063545.1 bacterium
CATTACAGCTATACCATGGGATACTACCTTATACTTTCCTGCAGTTTCTATTACATGTCCAAAGGTATGTCCATAATTTAATAATCTTCTTAACCCCTTTTCCTTTTCATCTGCACTTACAACTTGGGATTTTATCTTTACATTATTGTATATTAAATCTATTAGAAGATTTTTTCTCTCTTCTTTAATTAATTCAACTATATTATTATTTTCAATAATATCCCTTAAAATCTTATTCCCACTTATAAAATAGTGTTTTATTATCTCTCCTATACCATTTAATATGTTTTTTAAATCTAAAGTTGATAACAAATTTAAATCTATAAAAACAGCATCTGGTTGGTAAAATGTTCCTATTAAATTTTTACCAAGTTTATGATTGATACCTGTTTTCCCTCCCACTGAAGAATCAACCATTGAAAGCAGTGTAGTAGGAACTTGTATTAAATTTATACCTCTGTATAAAGTACTTGCTACAAATCCAGCTATATCACCAACAACCCCTCCCCCAAAAGCAATAATACAGCTCTTACGAGAAAGGGAAGAATCAATAAAAAAGTCAATTGCACTATAATAAGTCTCTATATTTTTATATTCTTCTCCATCTCTCATTTTAAATATTGTATTAATTTGACTAAAAAGAGATATATCTTTATAAATATCATAAATTGTTTCATTGGTAAAAATACCAACCTTATCACTTTTTATATTTGTTTCAATAAAATCTAATATCGAGTCTACAATATTATAAGATATATAAATATCATAAACCTTACTTTTGGCATTAACCTTTAATATTTTCATCCTTTATTATCCTTATTATGTTTTCTACAACCTCAGGTATTGAATCCTCTAAATTACTCCTTACAGTATAATGAGCCTGTTTGTATAAAGGTAATCTCTTCTCTAATAGAGTTTTAATCTTTTCTATCTTCTGTTCTTCTGTTAATCCTGCCAGTAAAGGTCTATTTTGATCACCTTTAACCCTATGATAAATACTTCTTACATCTGCATCCAAAAATATTAAAATTCCATTTTTCTTTATATAATCAATTACATTCTTATTTTGTAATGTGCCTCCACCTAAAGATAATACAATATTATCAATACCTTCTAAAGTTTCCTTTAAATATTTTATTTCAATCTCTCTAAAATACTTCTCCCCATATTCTTTAAAGATATCTGGTATAGATCTTTTTTCCTTTTGGATAATATACTCATCTAAATCTATAAACTTATATCCTAACTTTTTAGCTAATTCCCTTCCAATATATGTTTTTCCACTTCCCATAAATCCTGTTAATATTATCCTCATGTTAATTTCTCCATTAAATAACCCTTTAATGAATCAATATATATATGACGTAAATGCCCATACTCTGCAATACTAATTCTTCCTGTTTCCTCTGATAAAATAATAGATATAGCATCTGTTTCTTTAGTAATTCCAACACCAGCTCTATGTCTTGAACCCACATGATAATGGGATACATAATCACTAGGAATCTCAGCTAGAGGCAACATACATCCGGCTTGTATAATCTTATTGGATTTTATTATAACAGCTCCATCATGTAAAGGCGTATCTTTATAAAAGATAGTTACTAATAAATCCTTCTTAACATCTGCATTAATAAAAACACCCCTTTGTTGTACATTATCTGATACATTTATATTCCTTTCTATAACTATAATAGCTCCAAATTTTAACTCCTGCAATTCCTTAATAGCTTCTATTATCT
>JAMORN010000074.1 GCA_027063545.1 bacterium
TAAAAAAAGAATAAATGATATTAAATTACCTTCTAAAATAGACTTTGAAGAAAATATAGATAATATTTTGGTTGTTTCAAAACAAATAGAAGACTATATGCAGTCTCATATTAGAGGGAACTTTAGAATTGATCATAGTGCTATTACTTGTGCTTCTATTGCGGGTATGCTTTATTTAGTCGGGCAAGTGAGTAGATTGGTATCTCAACCAGGAAATTACAAAATATCGAAAAAATTAAAATACAATAAGCATTTTGGCTTAAAAAACGCAGATGATAAATTGAAATATTTGTTTTATGAGATAGGGTACTGGCAATATTTTGGAATTGGAAAGCCATATCATATTGAAAAAAACATCAAAGAAAATTATTTTTTATCTATTGAGAGTAATAGTAAAAGTGATATAAAACTTTTGAATAAAATTAAAAAATTTATTAAAGGAAAAGTATCTATATTCGATAGTTATGTGAAGGAATATAAGTTTGATGATGCCATTAAAGAAGCAATGGGAAATGCACTGGAGCATGCGTATACAGAAGATTTTCTTCAACCAGGTAAGATAAAAGGAAAATGGTGGATTTGTGGACATTATGATAATATTTGTAAAACATTAGAGTTAGTATTTTATGATTATGGTATTGGTATTAGAGAGTCTATGAAGAATAATATGGGTGAAGAAGCTAAAATATTTCTCATGGATAAATTATCTGATAAATTTATAAAAAACGATGCCGATTTAATTGGTGTTGCGATGGAAGGTAAATTATCAAAATACAAACGCTACAAAGAGCGAGATCGAGGAAAAGGTTTCCAAAGATTTAAAGATTTTGCTAGAAGTTCTGAATTAGATTGTGAGTTGAGTGTTGTTTCAGGATCGGGATTATATAAATATATATATCAATATAACAAAAATATAGAAACGGTAAAAAAGAAAACATTATCTAATAGTATTGATGGTATGTTAATTAAGTGGAAAATTAAGATAGGAGATAGAGATGGAGCGTAAGAAATATAATTTTGCAGAAGAATTTACAAAAAACCCAGGACTTCGTTTTAGAAAATTGAGCGAATTCTCAGGAGAAGAGTTTAGAGAAGAAGTATTAGAAAATTTTTTTAAGAAAGACCAAAAAGTCATTATAAATGTTGATGGTATCGAAAGCTCATTAGGGTCTTCATTCCTTTCAGAAGCATTCGGAAATATTGCTGTAAAATATGGTAAGGATAAATTCATGGATATTATTCAAATTGATACATCTTCAGATATTGGATATGTGACCAATGAAGAGATGTTAAAAAGAGTAGATGAGGCTATTCGAAGAGCCAATGGAAAATAATATATTTTTAACTTTATTACCTATTTTAGTGTCAATATTTTCTGTTTGGTTTGCATATAGAGCAAATTCCATAAATGCAGAATTAGCTCAAGAAAATTTTAAAAACTCTTTAATAGATAAGCTGAAAAATGCTAAATATATGATATTACAACTTGAAGCAAAGAATTATGAGCATAGGGAAAAGATGTTGCTGATTGATACAATAATGGATCATTTGTTATATCAGCAAAACAACCAACAAAAAGAAAAATATTTAACAGCTTTGGAAAGAAATACTTTATCAAACCTACAGGAAGAAGTTGAAGACAATATTGGGATTTTTTTGAGTACTAATAGTGGTTCTGAAGATAACAAGAACTTAGCAATTAATGCAATTAAAAATTATTTAAAAGATTTATAGCAAAG
>JAMORN010000075.1 GCA_027063545.1 bacterium
TGAGTGTATTCCCCGGTTTTGGAGGTCAGAAGTTTATTGATGATAGTCTTGATAATTTAAGAAAATTAAAAGATTATAAAGAGAGCCAAAATTTAGATTTTCTAATAGAGATAGATGGAGGAATAAATCAGGATACTATAGAATTAGCAGTAAAAAATGGAGCAGAAGTTTTGGTTGCAGGCTCATATACTTTTAAGGGGAATTATAAACAAAAAATAGAGTCTTTAAAGGTAAATAGATAAAAAAGGAGTGTCTGAATGAGATTCTTAATATATTTTTTTCTAACATCTTCAAATTTAATTTATTCTTATTATAATGATATCTTTTATAATGATGTTATTGATTCTTTAAGATTTAATCTTTATAAGTTAGAAAATTTTTACTCTTATTTTCCTTTAAATAACAATGTTTCATATTTAAAGGTTGATTATCAAAGTTTTAAGATGGAAGATTATAATGATTGGAGTATAAAAGAGAATGTTCTTCCGTACTTTGAATATGTTTCCCATAATGAAGATAGATTTGATATTTTAATTAGTTATAAAAGATTAGCAGATGTGTTAATTTTAAACTCTTCAGATAGTATTTATTATAAAAACTCTATGAATAAATTAGATTTCTTTTGGATTATAGGTAATCCTAAAACAAAAGCAGGACTTTTAATAAATATTTTAATAGGTAATGGATATTTCTATTCAAATTATCCTTACTCTGCTTATGATTATGATATTCCATTAATAGGAGGGATAAAATTTGGTTTTGTTTCAAGGACAACCCCAACTCCTAACTTAGGAATAAATTTTGAACTATATTTTGATGGAGCAGGTGATAGTATATCTTATATTGATGAGACAAGAAATTATATTGATGGAAGTGTAAGAGGCGATTTTATGCCAGATGTAAATTTTAGTTTAGATTATAAAACTGAGAAGTTTTTTACAATGGGATTTTTAAAATATTATACCTATTCAAGAATTCAAAATACTCATTTTTATTATAATGAAACAGATGTAAAGCCTAAAACTCGCGTAGATCAAAACACCACAAGTATTTTAAGTTATGGTGTATATGGTAGTTATTATTTGAGAGAATTTAATCATTATTTTTTAGGACTAACCTTTAAAAAATCAAAAACTCAGTTTTATAAGCCAACAGAGGATAATAATTTCCCAACATCTCATGGTGATATAATTGATAGTTTATATTATAAGTATAGTTTATTTACCTTTCCTTTAGGTTTAGATTATTTTTATAATAAGTTTAAATTTTATTTTAAAATAGAATATAGTAGTGTTAAGTTTGATGTTGGTAGTTTTGTTGAGGATAGAAATCTTTTTAGCAGTAGTTTTTTTCCTCCAGAGGATAACATAACATATAGATACCCTATAGATATAGATTTTACTAAAGAGAAAGAATCTGGTTATAAGATAAACTTTTTATCAGAGTTTGAAGTTAATAAAAATATAACAATTTATTTACCTTTGGGATTTATTAAAGCAATAAAAGAAGGAGATTTATTTTCAGGTGATTTTTTAGCCTATACAAAGGTGACAAATTTTGCTGATCAAGAGATGAATTTAGGGCTTTTATATAATACTTCTTCAAAGGCAGGGGATCTTTATTATTTCCCAACAGGTTATTACAATTCAACAACAGATATGTTTTTTGTTAAGCCTTTATACCAAAAATATTTTGGTTTAGGTTTTGATGGAG
>JAMORN010000076.1 GCA_027063545.1 bacterium
ATCCAGTAGTTAGATACTAAATCATATTTATGATATTCTAAAGGTAAACCTATGGTAAAATTACCGTTAATTTTATACCCTGGTTCTACATAAATAAAATAGTCTTCATCTGGTATAAAATCTAAAACCTTATCATCATCTAATTTCTTATATACTGATGTTGAAATATAATACTTATCAAAATCAAAGTTACTTTCTACAAGAAAATTTAATCCTGAGGAATCAGATTTTTTCATATATCCTAAATCAAATTTCAAATCAAAAAAATTCTTTTTAACCTTAAATTCAACACCTGCATTTATTATTGTATCAAAATCTATTTTCTTTAAAGTAAAAATAGTTTGTGATTCTATTTTAAAATCTTTCTCTGTAGTATTTTTATAAGTTAAAATTAATCCACCTTCCCTAGATCCCTTTTCATCATCTAAAGCACCTATAAAAAATCCTAAATCCAAAGAATCATATACCATTTTATTTATCTGTATCCCCCTTACATATTGCTCTGGAGTAATAACACTTTTTCTTAACTTATAATAGTAGTAATTAAATGTTCCAAATTGATAAGCTAAATCACCAACAATCCAGCTTAACCCTACAAGATTAAACTCAAGCCATGCACCATCAAAAGCTATATTTGTCCATCTTTGATTAGAAGTTACAAGACCTACTGGTGGATATATAGCCTCTCCTGCTGTATCTTCAGTAGTAGCACTAATAGCTAAATTAACCTTTACATCTTCTGAAAATTCTTTTGTAATAGTTACTCCTAAATCATGAGAATTATAAGACTCTCCCGTTTGAAAATCATACCAAACATCACCATCAAAATCACCTGAAATTTTAATATTTCCGTCTTCAGCATATAGAGTAGTGAATCCTATTACCATTAGCATTACTAAATACCACCTTTTCATACAACCTCCTTTGTTTTAAACTTTTTTATTTTTCATTTTATTATTTTTTCTAGTAGCAAATATAATACCAATTTTTTATCTTTTTTTTAATATAAATTCATTATTTGTTTTATGCATATAATATATATACATTTTTGTTTATATATTATATTTTTTAAATTTTAAAAAAAAAGTTAGATATATCTAACTATTATTATTTTGACAGAAAAAATTAGTATTTTTAAACCTTAAAGTCAATAATTTATTTTTTTTATATGGTTCACTTTGAGAATATAAAAAAAGATATAAAAAATCTTAAAATATTCTCTAAAGGCTGGAGAGGTCTTATTTTTACCGGATTCTATAATAATGAAAAGGTAGCTATTAAAGTTGCCAATCGAAAAGAGGTTATAGAAAATATAAAAATCGAGATAGATAATATTATGTTATTAAGATCTAAAAATTTTTATAATATTCCTGAAATTATTGAATATGGAGAGGATTTTTTTATATATAAATTTATAGATGCATTTACGTTAAAAGAGGTATTTACCTCTATAGACTTGGAACAAAAAAAAAATATTCTAATTAAAATATTGAATGTTTTATATCAATGGGACAAAATAGGTTTTTTTAAAAACGAATTAAAAAAATTAACCACTAATATCCTAATTTCAAATAAACTTGATGTATATTTTATTGATTTTGAAAAATCTAGGCAAAATAAATTCTATAAAAATATACCACAATATATTCAGTTTCTTAAAAATTTAAATATTCTATCAATGGATGAGGTTTTATATTTCGGTAAAAATTATAAAAGTAATCCTGATAAAATTTATATAATATTAAAAGATAAAATTTTGTCATCAAAAAAAGATTTTTCTACTTTATTTTAATTTTTATTTTTTACTAAATTTTAAAAAAGGAGGTTATTATGCCAAAAATTTTAATAATAGTAGGGAGTAAATCTGATCTACCAAAGGTTGAAAAGTATCTATCTGTTTTAGAGGAGTTAAATTTAGAATATCAGTTAGAGGTAGCCTCTGCTCATAGAACACCTGAAAAAGTTAAAGAATTAGCAGAAACAGCAAGAGAAAAAGGATTTGAAGTTATAGTAACAGGTGCTGGGCTTGCAGCAGCACTTCCTGGAGTAGTAGCTGCTCATACAACACTGCCTGTTATTGGAGTTCCCATAGCAGCAGGTGCTTTAAATGGCATTGATGCCTTGTATTCAATCGTTCAAATGCCACCTGGTATACCTGTTGGCACAATGGGAATTGATAACTTTAGAAATGCATTTATTTACGCTGCACATATTCTATCTGTTAAATATCCAGAAATAGAACAATCGCTAAAAAAGTATAGAGAAAATCATAAATAGTAAAAAAAAGAGTAATATAAATAGGGAGGATTCTCCTCCCTTTTTTCTTTTATATCCCAATATCTAATTTCTTTTTATTCAATACATAAAAAAATTGTTAAATATTTTTTTCTCTATTCGTATAATCATATTGAAAACTAAAAAAAGAGGTATTTTATGTATGACATTACATTTACTTTATACTCTAATAACAGACAAAAATCCATTTTGTTCAACCTATTGTCCTCGGTGATCATTTTTATCTATAATAATGGAGAAAATCTCAATGAAATGGGAAATTTCCCCTTTTATTAAATCTAAATATACTAGATATGCTGTTTTATATATTTTATTATGTTCCTTTCCATTGGATCTTAAAAAGTCTAGAAAATGGTATAACTACAGGCTATGTAATTTCTACTATATTTTTTATCATTTTTGCTATTTTATATCAACCTAGAACATGGGGTAGTATATGCCAAATTGGTGTTAGGTTAAGATTTTTACAAAAATATAATCTAACACATGTAATTAATCCAATCTATGTTATTAAATATCAAAAAATTGTAATATCTTTCATAGTAATTATTGATGCAAAAACACCCACTGATTATGAAAATTATTTAATAACCTCTAATAGTAGCTATAATTTCTACCAAAATAATATCAATAAAAAAGATTATAGCTACAACTTTATTAATCAAAAAATTAAGAAATATAAAAAACAATATAGATCCAGAAAATGGGAAAAGAGAGGCCTCCACTAATAGAAGTGGAGGCTTTATTACGATTATATGATTAATTAATATTTTATCTATTCTTTCTTTGCTTAATTTCTTTTAATTTAGGTCCTAAAAGTTTTTTATAAGCCTCAACTCCCGGTTGATTAAAAGCATCTACATCTGCAAGTTCACCTTCATATGCAACGGTTAAAGCTAAAAGATATAAAAGTTGACCTAGATAATACTCATTTAATTCTGGTAAAACAAACTTAGCAGAATATCTTCCTTCTGATATTAAGGCTTCAGCATTTGACTCTAACGCAGCATTTAAAGCCTCACTCATCATTATTCCGTCTAAAGCCTCTAATTTTTCAAATTCTTTATATGGATTATGAATTTCTATATCATTCTTCCAATTTCTAATTTCTATAAATTGAACCACTTTATCTAATTTTCCTTCTTGATGCTGTTGTGTTTGAGCATGCATATCTGTAGTACCAACCGCTACAATTGGTGTTCTTCCATAATAAACTACTTCTCCCTTTCTATTATATTTCTTACCTAAAGATTCTGCTAATAATTGAATATACCACTCACTCATTGATTTTAAATAATCTGCATATGGCATCATTACTTCTATATCCCTACCATGATTTTCACTTGCTAAAAATTTTAGTACAGCATTCATTAATGCAGGATTTTTATATACATCAGCACTCTTACAAGCCTGATCCATATCCCTTGCACCTTCTAAAAACTTTTCTATATCAAATCCTAAAACTACACCTGTAGACAGACCTACTTCGGAAAAAATTGAAAATCTTCCTCCAACTCCATCAGGCACACTAAACATCTGCCATTCATTAGCTTTTGCTATTTTATGTAAAATTGTTTCCTTTTCATCTTCTCTTAAATCAGTAATAGCTGTTACATCTACTTCAAAAAGCTCATTCTTATTTTCTAAATATTCCTTTATTACAAAAAAATTAGCCATTGTCTCTATTGTAGAACCACTTTTAGAAATTACTACTAACATAATTTTAAACTTCTTACCTGTATGTTTTACTTTTTGTTCAGCTTTTAAGGTTAAAGTCTTTAATAAATCAGTTGTTCTATGAGGGTCCAAATTATTTCCACTAAAATAGTATTCTGGTCTTCCATCTCTTTCTTCTGGAGTTTTATAATTCCAAAATTCTCCGCCCATAATATCAAAAATAACTTTATTACCTAAAAAACTTCCTCCTATTCCTAAAGAAATAACTGCATCAAAATTGTATCTTAAAGATTCTCCCCAATCTTTTAATGCTTTAATCCTTTGTGGTGTATTTATACCATTATTTGTAATATAAGGTAATTTTGCAAAACAAACCTTTTCAGGTTCTCCATCTTTTGATAAATGGCCTTTTATAAAACAATCCTTTCTCATTACCTCTATTGCTTCATGAGCCTGTTTAATTTTTTCAGAGATAGATTCAATTTCTTTTTCTTCAACTAATCCCTCACCTAACAATTTACTAAAATCAAACTCAAATCCTGAATCTAAAACTATCTTCTTCTCCATACTACCATACTCCTTTTTTCTTATTTAAGTTTAAAAATTTACTTAAATATTTACTAAAAAATAAATGTATTTGATACAAAAATAGAAAATTTTTTTTCTTTATTTATACCTATGTCAATACTTCCATATTGAGAAAATTTTACATTCCAACCTCTTATTCCTACTCCATACGACCAATAATAATTCCCATTTACTCCAAAATCTCTTTGTAGTCTTGCCACATCAAACCATATACCTATTAAAAAATATGTTTCTAAAAAATCTCCTATCCAATTTAACTTTATATTATCTTTTAAATGATATATAGGATATACAAGCTCTGTCTGTAAAATATTAAGAATATTTACACCTTCTCTATCATAAGGAAGGGAACTAAGAGGATATACTCTTATTGTATTATCACCACCTGCAAAAAAACGTTGATAGAAATAAATTTTATTACTATTGAATATTAAATATTCTCCCTTTCTAATCATAAATAGAAAATTATAAAAATCTCTTATTAAAGACCCTTCCAGTATTAACTTATAATAATCTACATCCCAGGATTTCCCCCCATATCGTTTCAACATAACCTTTGCATAGGTCCTTTTTTTAGGATAATATCTAAAATCGCTTTCAAAAAATTTCCATTCAATACCTACAAATGGATATTTATTTTGTTTTATATATAAATTTAAAGAATCTACTCTATCTAATTGAAAACCAATATATAGTCTTACACCTTGAAGTTTATTATTTTGACGTCCTAAAATAAAACTTATATTTTCTTTTTCTTCTGTTAAATTCTCGATTTTAAGCGAGGGAGTATTTATATATAATGTATTTACTCCTAATATTATCTTATTTTTTGTTAGGGAAGGGTTATATAATCCAAAACTAAAAATTTTTCTTTTATAACCTTCTATATAAAAAGAATTTAACTCATTAAAACCATTTAGATTTTTTAAACGTAATAAAAAAGAAGCTGTTATAAACCATTCGTTTCCATTAGGTAAAGATATATAATGTAATTGGGGTAAAAAATAACTATATGTTTTATCTTCTAAATAATATATTAAAGTAGCGCTATCATGATTTTCTTCTATAAAAATTTTTACATCTCTAAAAATCTTTTCATCATATAGTCTTCTAATATCCCCATTTATATCTTTTATAGAATACTTTTTTCCTTCTTTTATTTTAATAATATTCCTTAAAATAGGCTCCTTAATTTTATAATTCCCCTCAAAAAATATTTTCTTAATATATAGAGAATCTTCAGTAAGAGAATTAGCTGATATATTAAATAATGAATAAAATATAAATAAAACTATTAATAATCTTTTTATCAAACTTTATTCCTTTTTTATAATCATAAACCTCCAGTTTCCAAAAGAATCCTTTACTATATCTATTTTAAAATTTTTATATATATTTTTCAATCCTTCTATCTGTTCTTTTCTACCAAACTCAAAAATAAAATATCCTCCTTCTCTTAAAACTTTCATTATAGATTCAGAATTTTTTCTATGAAATAATAACCCATCTTTCCCAGAAATTAAAGCAATCTCAGGCTCCCATCTCTTTATTTCATCTTGTAAAGTTGGAAATATATCTTCTTCAATATAAGGAGGATTAGAAACTATAATATCAAATATTTCTCTTTTAAAACAAGTAGTCCCATCGCAATTTACTATATTCACATCTAAGTTATATCTATCTCTATTTATTTTACTGACATCTATAGCTTCTTTAGATATATCAGATAATGTTATTTCTAAATCTTTTTTTAATAATTTTAAGGTGATACCTATTACCCCACTACCTGCTGCTAAATCTAAAATTTTTAATTGGGTACTATTAAAATTATTTCTTATTATATTTAATACAACATCAATTAAATCTTCTGTCTCTTGTCGAGGAATTAAAACACCTTCTCTTACATAAAATTCATAACTGTAAAAATTTACTTTCCCAACTATATATTCTATTGGTTTCCTTTCAAAAACTCTCTGTCTTATTAATTCTCTTATTTCTAGTTTTTCTTCTTCTTTTATTTCTTTTTCAAAATTCAAGTAAATATCTACTCTATTTTTAAAACCCAAAACATGTTGAAATATAAGTTCAGTATTGAATCTTGGATTTTCAATTTTCTTATCCTTTAGATAATTGAGAGTTGTATCAAAGAGATCCTTTAGATTCCAATATCTACGAGCTTTAGGATCATAACTTTTTGAAATATTCCTCATATTCCGCAGATTTTAAAGCTTCTATAAATGGCATAATATCACCATCTAATACTTCTTCTAAATTATATAAAGTTAAATTTATTCTATGATCTGTAACTCTATTTTGAGGGAAATTATAAGTTCTTATTTTTTCAGATCTATCCCCACTCCTAACCATAGATTTTCTCATAGAAGATTCTTTTTCCATCCTCTTTCTCATCTCTATTTCATAAAGTTTAGATCTCAAAATTCTTAATGCTTTTTCTTTATTTTGATGCTGAGATCTTTCATCCTGACATGAAACTACAATACCTGTAGGAATATGAGTAATTCTAACAGCAGATTCTGTTTTATTAACGTATTGTCCTCCAGCTCCTGAGGCCCTAAATGTATCTACTCTTAAATCTTCCTCTTTTATATCTATATCAAACTCTTCAGCTTCAGGCATTACTACAACACTTGCTGCTGAAGTATGGATTCGGCCTTGAGATTCTGTTACAGGAACTCTCTGAACCCTATGGACACCTCCTTCATATTTTAAAAGTCCATAAGCATCTGGCCCTGAAACCATAAAAATAATTTCCTTATATCCTCCTAAATCAGAGGGAGTAGATGACATAATCTCTATCTTAAAACCCTGCCTTTCAGCAAATCTAACATACATTCTATATAAATCTCCAGCAAAAATAGCTGCTTCCTCCCCTCCTGTCCCTGCTCTTATTTCCATAATAGCATTTTTATGATCTTCAGGAGAAGGTGGTACTAAAGCTAACTTAACCTTCTCTTCTAATTTTTGTAGTTTCTTCTGAGATTCTATCAATTCTTTTTCTATAGATTCCTTTAACTCTTCATCATCAAATGCTTCTTTCAACATTTCTTTATATTCTTCTACTTCCTTCTGAGCATTCTCATACTCATCAATTATACTTATATTCTTTTTTAATTTCGCATACTTTTGGGATAATTCTTTAAATTTATTATTATCACTTATAACATCAGGATCCTGCAATTTATTTTCTAATTCTTTAAATTCCTCTCTTAATTTGGAAATTGCCTTCTCAAACATTACTTCTTACCTAATTTTCCCAAATAATCTCCATATTTCTTTTTAAATTTATCAATCTTACCCGCTGTATCCACAAATTTTTGTTTTCCTGTATAAAATGGATGGCAATTAGCACATACTTCTACTCTTAAATCTCCCACCGTATTTCTTGTTTTTAAAACAAATCCACATGAGCATGTAATTGTTGCTTCTTTATACTCTGGATGTATACCTGGCTTCACTTCTACTCTCCTTTTTACTTTTTTGTTTAAATTTATGTGTTTAAAAATAAAAAATTTAGATTAAATAATCAAAAAAAAATACCCCTTTCTCCAGGGGTAACCTAAAGAAAGGGGTAGGAGGGGACTATGAAAGTTTTTGTTAGTTATTATTATTTTGTTAGTTCTAGCATTGTATTTGGTATTTGTTCTTCTTGGGCTGTATTATCATCACTATTTTGATCTTGTATCTCTTTTGTTTGTGTTGGTACTTTCTCTTGTGTTGGTATATTTTCTTCTATTTTATTTTTTTCATCCATTGTTGGTTCTTCATTTGTTGGAAGATTTTCTTCTATATTTTGTTCATCTTGTGTTGGTACATTCTCTTCTATCTTTTCTTCCATATTTTCTTGTGTTGTTGGTTTTTCTTCTTCTGTAGAAGGTAAGTTTTCTTCTATCTTATCAATAACCTCTTGTTTATCTTTTTCTGTCTTTTCTTCTGATGATAAAATATCTTTATATACATCATCTAACTCTTCTCTTAAATCTTGATAAAGATCTTGTTGTTCCTCTGGTGGTAATGTCTTTACATAGTCTTGAATAGCATCTAATATTTGAACTTTTACCTTTGGAGAAGCTATCTCTTGTTTTACTTGTTCTTTAATTTTTTCTACAACATTTGGTGGAAGTTTTTCTTTCAATTCTTTCAATAATTCTTGCTTTTTTTCTATTCTTTCTTTTACAATATCACCAACTTGAGCTTTAACTTGATTTTTTAACATAGCTTTTTCTTGTTCTAATTTTTCTAATTTCTTTTCTAGTCTCTTCATTACCTTCTTTCTTTGTCTTTCTGTTATTACCTTATTATTCTTAACTTGCTCTAATCTCTCTTTTGTCTTTATATATTGTTCTACAACTTCTCTGTATCTCTTTAAATCTTCTTTTGTTGCTCTTTCTATTTCCTTCTTTAACTCTTCTGATTTTTTTTCAATCTCTTCTTTTTGTGCCTCTATTTTTGCCTTTGTTTCAGGATCTAATTCCTTCATAAATTCTTCATGAATCTTCTCTATCTCTTCTTTGTTTTTTAATTGTGTCTTGATTTCCTTTGTTTCACCTTTATTCTCTACTTTTACCATATTTTGATTCTTTTCTACCTCTACAGATGTATTATTTCCTTGAGCATCTACTTCAACACTTATATTTGCCTTTACTTCTTCCTTATTAGCATTAATCTCTGCCTTTTGCTCTATATTATTATTCTCAACCTCTGCTTTTACCTCTTCCTTTACATTCACTTCATCTTGAGCAAAAGATGCTGTTGTTAATCCACCTACGATTAATCCTATAGTTAGTAATTTTACCCATTTCATCTTGTACCTCCTTTTTTCATTTTTTTCCGTTTCTATTATATTATAGAAGCAATTACAATACCAGTTACATGTATCTATAATAAAACAAATAAGTTAAATAAAAAATTATATAAAATATACGATAAAAAACCGAAATATAATAACCTATTTATGGGTTAAAATACCATATCCAAAACATTCCATTTAAGAAGTAATAATTTTGTATATGGATCTAACAATTGTAGTTTATTTTCTTTTAATAAAACATAAACTTTATCTAAATCTATATACTTTTCTATTGGAGCAACCTTTAAAACAGAAAAATTTTTTTCCCAGTTTTCCTTTAATACTAAAGAATTATATTCTGAAGAAACAAACGATGGATAATCTTTAAAAATATTTCTATGATTCATATATAATAGATTATAATTTTTATATTGTTTAATATTTCTATTATATAAAGTTTCCCATAGATCTAAATATTGCTCTATAATCCTTTTCCATGAAAAATATTTTATAGCTGATCCTTTGGCATTTATTGACATCTTTTTTAACTGATCTTTGTTTTCTATTAAATAATTTATTTTATTAAAAAAATCCTTATAATCTATAAAAATACTTTGAGAATAAATATAATTATAACTATAGAAACCAAAACCTTCATTTAAATAGTCAAAAACACTCCTCTCATAGTAGCTATAAGTCTTTATCTTAAATCCATCTTGCCCATCATCTACTATATCCTTATATCCATCCCAATCAGTTACTATTGGGACAACCCCAAAAAATTTAGCTTCTACAACAGAAATACCAAACGTTTCCTGAAGATTATCAACAAAAGAAACCAGAACATCTGAAGCTTTATAAATATAAGGCTTTAAATTATCATCAAAATTTGTAAATATTTTTATTTTTGACTTATTTATCTCTAAATAATCTATTATATTATTTATTAAAACTATCTCTTCTTCTGTTGCAGAACCTGCTAAAATCAAAGTAATTTTATTACGATTGTTTAAAAAATC
>JAMORN010000077.1 GCA_027063545.1 bacterium
TATAGATATTAACAAAAACAATATTAATATCAATATATCTTTTTTTATCATCTTAAAATATGGCACTAATTTTTTAATCATCTTATCATCACCTTATTGGAATTATTATGTAGATAATATAGAATATACATGTTTCTCTCTGTTTTTAAAATGTTTTTATCTATTCCTGCGATATACACCTCATCAAATCGAGAACAATCATATAATTGATTGTTTACCTCTAAAAAACCCAATGAAGGTGACCAAGAATATTTTTTAAAAGGATTTCCGTAATCATCCTTGAAATATTCATGTGGCCAATCTCCCACAATTAATATCTTTTCTTGAAAATAGGTAACATAGATATTTAAACATAGCCACATTAGTAATATTGCTATAGAAACTTTTATTTTTTTGTTTGTGTTTATTGTTTGATATTTCATAATGCTTATCACCTTTTACAGAATATCCAATATCTATGATGCGCCCAAAATCTTTTTAGACAGTTTGGTAAATTCTCCAACAAAGAATACTTTTTTAGCATTTTTTCTTCAATATCTGGTGATTTTATATATTTGCAGTATTCTGGAAGAACCATATTATTTTTTTCCATATTGCCTGACATACTTTTATTTTTATTTAAAAATGGTATTAACTCCTCTTTCTTTATGGCAAAGTCTGGCCAAGGTGGAACATCAAAATAACCCCTATCTACAAGTTTAAATCCCTTCTGTGTAAAAATTTCAATCATTTTATCCTCTATTTCTAATATATTTTCATCAACATATTCAAAAAATTCTTTATCAAATACTTTTCTAAGAGGATAGAATATATTTTTATTAGGTAAGGATATGAATATCAACTTTTTAGAAATCCTTGCTAATTCTTGTAGTACCATTTCTATGTTACAATCTTTTAAATACCACAAAGCGGCAAAATTCCAAACTAAATCAAATTCATCATTTTTAAATGGTAAAGAAGTGTAATCATCAATTTTTATAAATTTTGCATTTAAATTAGCCATATTCCATAATTTTTTAATCCATTCCAATCTTTCAGAATCATTATCGCATATATAAACAGTTATATTATATTTTGCAAAATACCAACTATTTATACCACTAAATCCAGTCATACCAAATGAAGGACATTCTATAACACTTTTTATTTTATACTCTTTAATAAATTTTTCAAAAAATTTGTGTAATATCAATCGTTCATAAAGCGTTCCAAGACCTTCAGATTCACTAAAGAAGAAATTTTTCCAATTTTCTGGTGTAATTCCCATTTTATTGCACCTCACCTCACTTTAAATACCAATTAACATATTTTTTAAGATGAGATAAAGTTTCTCCAAACTCTATATCAAAATATTCACAAGCTTTTCTATTATTATAATACCAAGAGTGTGTAATGAGCTTAGCTTTTATTTTTAAAACTTCTGTAGGGCATATACTCACTAAAAATTTTCCAAAATGTTTGGGTAGTGAACAATACCTTCCACCATTAATGTTAGAAATATAACTTAAAAGATCTTTTAGTCCTATGGGCTTGTCTGCAATATTAAAAATACAATCAGAAATAGCACTATCACAAGCATTAATAACTTTCAAACATGAAATTGCAAAAGTTTCAACATCTACAAGGTTTATCTTAGGATTTCCAAATAATATAAATAAACCTTTTTCAACTAATCTAAAAATTTTATATAAGAACC
>JAMORN010000078.1 GCA_027063545.1 bacterium
CCCTTGATGAAAATTTAAATATAACCTCTGATAAAAGAATTGTAGCTGCTCTACCTTCAATTAAATATGTAATTGAAAATGGTGGAAAATTAATTTTAATGTCTCATTTAGGAAGACCTAAAGGACAAAGAATTGAAAAATATTCTTTAAAACCTGTTGCTAAAAGATTATCTGAATTATTAGGTAAAGAAGTAATTATGGCTCCTGATTGTATAGGAGAAGAAGTTGAAAATATAGTTAATAATCTTAAAGAAGGTGATGTTGTACTTTTAGAAAATGTAAGATTTTATAAGGAAGAAACAGATAATAATCCTGAATTTGCAAAGAAATTAGCTTCACTTGGAGATGTTTATGTTAATGATGCTTTTGGAACTGCTCACAGAGCACATGCTTCAACTGTTGGTGTTACTCAATATATTGCTCAATGTGCTATGGGATATCTAATGAAAAAAGAAGTAGAATTTTTAGTTGGAGCTGTAGAAAATCCTCAAAGACCATTTGTAGCTATAATTGGTGGAGCTAAAATCTCTGGTAAAATTGATGTAATAAAGAATTTATTACCAAAGGTAGATAAACTTTTAATTGGTGGTGGAATGGCTTATACATTCTATAAAGCTATGGGATATGAAATTGGTAAATCTATTTTAGAAGAGGATAAAATTGATTTAGCTAAGGAACTACTTGAATTAGGAAAAGATAAAATAGAATTACCTGTTGATGTATTAATTACAAACGAACTTGATTTTGATGGAAGAAAAGTAGGTGAAACAAAATATGTAAAAGCAACAGAAATACCTACAGATTGGGAAGGAATTGATATTGGACCAGAAACAATAAAGAAGTTCTCTGAAATAATCTTATCTGCCAAAACAATTGTTTGGAATGGACCTATGGGAATCTTTGAAATAGATGAAAGTGCAAAAGGAACTATTGAAATAGCAAATGCCTTAGCAAAAGCAACACAAGAAAATGGTGCAATCACAATTGTAGGTGGTGGAGACAGTGCAAGTGCTATTAAAAAAGCTGGAGTTGAAGATAAAATATCTCACGTATCTACAGGTGGTGGAGCTTCTTTAGAATTATTAGAAGGAAAAGAATTACCTGGGCTTGTTGCTTTAACAGATAAGTAAAGATATATTTAATCTAACATTAAAGCCCTTCTCCAATTTAATAAATTTTATGTGGGGGGAAGGGCTTTATTTTTTTATAAATTATAATATTTTATTTAAAATATGAAAGTTGCTGAAATAAAAAAGAAAAAAAACAATAATAGCTTTTTTTATTTATTTGGTATATTTATTATTATTTTATTCTTGCTATTCTATAGAAATAGAGAAAAATTAAATAAAACCAAAACTTATATAACTACTGATAGTACTAAAATTTCTCTAGATTCATTAAGTCATAATCATAATAAAAATATAAATAACTTCATTGAAGGCTATGATTATGTTATATCCTCCAATGAGTTTAATAGGAAAATTCTATATTATTATGTAATTCCTAAAAATCTCTTAAAAACTAAATTTGGAAACTATAAGGTCTTATTTTGTATTAATCAACCAAGAATTGATCCCAAAGTATTATGTAATTATAAAGATTTAAAAGTATTTGCTCAAAAAAATAATATAGCACTTATCTCTATTAGATTTTTATTCAATCCTCAAGATTACGCCAAAAAACAAAGCTTTGAAT
>JAMORN010000079.1 GCA_027063545.1 bacterium
ATAGAGAGTATAAGGTATATTCATATTTTTTTATAGGAGGATTAATTTTAAATAGATTTATTTCTAATATTGATTTATATTTTTCTACAAGAAATCTTAAAGTAGAACTAAAAAAGACTATTGGTAATTAAAGATGTATGGAGATGATAGATTTTTAGTTTTATATAGGATTTTAAAAGAATATGATTGGACAGGTGAATTACCTGAATATTCTAAATTATTAAAAAAGGATATAAATAAGTTAGAGGATATTCTGAGAGATTTTATAAAATATCAATTAGTTAAACCTAAACAACTAGAACTATGGCAGAAAATATCCTCTGATAGCCAATATTCTTTAATTTACGATACTCTTAAATATTTAATTCAAAAAGCTTTAAATGTCGATATAAATGTAGCTCATGAATATGCTATAAAGCTTTTGACTTTTTCTAATAAAAAAGAAATCGAAAAATTAAATAGAGAAATAAAAAATTATATACTAAAAGATGAAACCCAAGAAATAATTACAGAATTAAAAGAAACGATTACATTTTTAATTTCATACTTTTATACTGAAAATGAAGAGATAAATAAACAACTGGATGAGATAAAATTAAATTTAAGAAATTCTGTAGAAGCAAAAGAAATCAAAAATATAAGAGAAATGATTTTAAATATTATATTAAAAAATAATAATGTAATTTCTTCTCAGGAATGGGCAATATCTATTTATAAATTTTTATTTATAGTGTTAATAACCAATTTAAAACATCCGGATAATAAAGATTTTAATAAAAAAGTAGATGAATTCAAAAGAAAAGTAGAGAATATAGATATATCAACTGATTTTTCTGAGATTCAAGAGGATATAAAGCAATTAATAGCGGAATATAAATCATTAATTTCTAAAATTGACCAAAGTAAATATATAAAAGAAGTAAAAAATCTAATTATAGAATTACTTGAGATATTAAAAAATATTCTTATTATAGAAGTAGATGAGCAGGATATTATAGAGGAAAATATTGATAAAATAAGGGAATTAATAGAAGATTCGGAGAATATAGATGATATAAGAGAAAAAATTTTATCATTTATTTATAATATAAAATCAAATATAAAGGACAGAAAGAATAATTTAAATAAAGTAAAAAATGAATTGACAGAACTAAAAAGAAAAGTAGTTGTATTAGAGGAGAAGTTAAAAAATACATTAAGCGAGATGTATTATGACCCATTAACCAAAGTTTATAATAGACGGGCTTTAGAGGAGAATTTGCCTCTTATAAATAAAGAAATACAAGATTTAAAAATAGATTATTGTATAGCTTTTATTGATTTAGATAATTTTAAACATATTAATGATAATTATGGCCACCAGATTGGAGATATTGTATTAAAAAAGATAGTTTCTATAATAAAAGCTATGATACCAAGTGGTGCAGATATTTATAGGTATGGGGGAGATGAATTTTTAGTTTTATTTAAAGATATAAAAAAGGATAATGCTAAAATAATCTTGAGTTCTATTAAAGATAAGGTAAGTTCTTTAAAATTTAAATATAACGATAAATATTTAAATGTTACTTTATCAATTGGATTAATGAAAGTTAAAGATGATATATATAAGGCTATTGATGAAGCTGATAAACTAATGTATGAAAGTAAAAAACATGGAAAAAATAGGTTGGTAGTAAAATGATAGTATTA
>JAMORN010000080.1 GCA_027063545.1 bacterium
AAAGATAAATTATTTGCATAAATTCTTGTTACATCTGTTGGATCTTCATCTTCCATAATTCCAAGTTGTGTATCTGCAAGAGTAAAAACAATAGTTGCTTTATATGCAGGAATATTATTATTTAATAATGTATATTTTTCTGAAATCTCATCTCTTACATCTTGATTTGGAGAATAACCTTTCCAATTACCACCATCAACGATCCAAACTGAATGAACTTCTTCTGGAAGAGTTGATATATTGATATTTCCGCTTACCACACTTCTCCCTCTTGATAAGTCAAGCATTGTACTATTATCATTTGTACTATTATCATTTGTACTATTATCATTTGTACTATTGTCATTTCTATAATCTAACATAACTGCTAAATTATCATTAAGAATACTAGAAACAGCACTCACAACAAATAGAGAACTAAATAGTAATGAAACTGTTGTCACTTTTGTAAATTTCATATTTACCCTTTTTATATTTTATATTTTATATTTTATATTTTAGAGAATAATTCTCACCTAATATATAAACAATCTTTACATACAAAATAATTAACTCAAGAGATATAAAATAAAAAGATGAAAAAGATAGTCTATAAATAATATAATATCTATATTATCTTTAATATTACTTTAACTTTAAGATTTTTATATTAGAGCTATTCGCTATATTTGTAAACAGTTGCGTATCTTCTCTATTTAAAAGCATAGATTGTATTAAAAAACTATCAAGGGTATTTAAATTCATATAAAAAACTCTATTGTTACTTAGTATAATTAAAACTTTACTTTTATCATAATATTTTTTAGAATTTAGAATTTTCCCATTTTTTAGATTAATTACCCCATAAAGTTTGGCAATATTATTATATGAGTCAATAATAAGACCTTTTTTAATATCTATTTTAAAGTTATTTGTTATTATATAATCTTGATTTTTATCTTTTAAATGTGATTTATTAAATATCCGTTGTTGTTTTATATCTCCTGTTAAAATATCTCTATCTGAAAATTGAGATAGCGTAAGTAGTATATTAATCATATTTTTATGAAGCATTATATAGGTATCTTTATTTTTAATACTATTTGCTTTTTGACTAATACTCTCTTGTGATTTTAAAACAGATAAATCTTTTGTATTAGTAGATATTATTTTAGCTAGTTTATAGCTTTCTTGTGATGGAGATAAAAGCATTTTAGAAACAAAAATAGTTCCACCTTTTGTATTAGCTCCATTATCAATATATGTATTTTTTTGCCCCGTATAATACCATAAAGGCCATCCATAATCCCACCAAGTAATTAAAGAATCCTCTTTTTTTAACTTTAATTTATTTAAAATTTTTATCTCTTTATTTAAGAAATATTTAGGCTTTATATATGAATTAATTCTAAGAATATTAAAAAACATTAAAAATATAGCACTAGCCACACCTATATATATATAATTCTCTTTGAAATAATATAATATATAGACAAATCCAAAAGCAAATACAAAAGATGAGTACATTGTAAATCTAATGCCTATCTTAAATGATAAATATCCTAAAATTAAAAGTGGTAAAAAGAAGATAAACTCACGATGTTTATAGACTAATAGAAAATATCCAATTGTAGCAATTAATACATAATATTTAATCCCTATAAAATTATCATATATAGAAAATATCCCCCG
>JAMORN010000081.1 GCA_027063545.1 bacterium
TTATTGAAGAAAAGATAGCTACTACTCTATTTCTCAAATATATCTTTATCGACTGATAAATCAACTTTTTCATAATACTCTCCTGAAAAGCAAGCAAAACAATAACTCTGCTTCTTTTCTTCTGCTACAACCTCTTTTAATCCCTCTAAAGAAAGATATTTTAAACTATCTACTTCCAAAAATTTTTCTATCTCATCTATCTTCATATTATGTGCTATTAATTCTTCTTTTGAAGGGAAATCCATACCAAAATAACATGGATATTTTATAGGCGGTGAACCTATTCTTAAATGAACCTCTTTAGCACCTGCCTTTCTTAAAATCTTTGCTAATTTTTTTATAGTTGTTCCTCTCACTATAGAATCATCTATTAAAACCACTCTTTTACCCTCTATTACATGCTTTATGGGATTAAATTTTAACAATACCTTAAAGTCTCTTAAACTTTGATGTGGTTGTATGAAAGTTCTACCAACATAATGATTTCTTAATAAGCCCATTTCAAAAGGAATGCCACTTCTTTGAGAAAAACCTAATGCTATAGTATTTGCACTATCTGGTACTGGAATAACAATATCTGCATCAATAGGATCCTCTTCATATAGCTTTGCCCCTAATTTACGTCTGATTAAATCGCAATATTCTCCAAAAATTATTGAATCTGGTCTTGAAAAATATATTAATTCAAATACACAATAAGCCTTTCTTGTGTTTTCTTCACTATATTTAATACTTTTAACACCTGAAGAATCTATAACAACCATCTCTCCCGGTTCAATATCCCTTATATATTCAGCACCTACTATATCAAAAGCACATGTCTCACTTGCTACTATATATGAAGATTTTAATTTTCCTAAAGCTAAAGGTCTATACCCCCTAGGATCTCTAACAGCTATTAATTTATCCTCTGTCATAAATATTATAGAAAACGCTCCCTGAAGTTTTTTTACAGCATCTATTATCATCTCTTCTATTGTAGACTTTTTACTCTTAGCAATTAAATGAAGAACAACCTCACTATCTGAGGTTGACTGAAATATATGACCTTCTTCCTCCATTTCTATTCTTATCTTATGCGCATTAGGAATATTTCCATTATGAACAACTGCTAATTGACCTTTTTTATAATTAATAACAATTGGTTGAATATTAGAAAAATTTGTTGTACTACCTGTTGTTGAATATCTATTGTGGCCTATTGCAATATGCCCCTTTAATTCAGAGATTATCTGTTCATTAAAAACATCTTTAACTAAACCATGATTTTTATAATAATAGATCTTTTTACCATTAGAGCTCGCTATTCCTGCACTTTCTTGACCTCTATGTTGAAGAGCATAAAGCCCTAAAAAGACTAACTTTGAAGCTATATTGGAGCCGTAAACACCTACAACCCCACAATACTCTTTTATAATATCACTACTCATATATCAGCTACTCCCTTTTTATGTTCCTCTTTTAATTTAATATATTCTAAAGCATTTTCTTTTATTGTTTCTATTTCTTTAGATGTTAATTCTCTAATAACTCTTGCTGGTACTCCCATTATTAACACTCCAGATGGATATTTCTTATTTGGGGGTAGTACACTTCCTGCTGCAACCAAGCTATTACTTCCTATTTCAACATTGTCAAGAATTATTGCCCCATTTCCAATTAAACAATTATCTCCTATTCTGGCATTATGAACTATTACATTATGACCTATTGTCGTATAACTTCCTATTCTAACCTCTCCTCCTGTTAATATATGAATAACACTATTATCTTGAACATTTGTCCCTTTTTCTATAAAAATATTTCCAACATCTCCTCTTAAAACAGCCCCATACCAAATACTAACATCTTCTTCCAAAAAAACATTACCTATAATTGTAGCAGTTTTGGCAATAAAAACACCTTCTTTTGTTTTTGGTATCTTATTCCCTAATTTTAAAACTACCATATAGAATCTCCCTTAGAATCAATAGCTACTATTACTGGGAAATCTTCCACATAAAGTAATCTTATAGCCTCTGGACCTAAGTCTTCATACATTATTACTTTACTTTCCTTTATTTTCTTAGATAAAAAAGCCCCTGCTCCCCCTATTGTTATCAAATATAATCCATTATTTTTCTTTATAGCTTCTACTACTTCTATAGATCTTTTCCCTTTTCCAATAGTGGCTCTAACTCCCATATCATATAAAAAAGGAGCAAATCTATCCATTCTTGAACTAGTTGTAGGACCTGCTGAACCTATAACCTGATTTTCCTTTGAGGGAGTAGGCCCCATATAGTAAATAAAACTATTTTTAATCTCAAAATTGATATTTCTATTATTTTTAATATCCTCTACAAGCCTTTTATGTGCTTGATCTCTAGCTGATATCAAATAACCTGTCAATAAAACATAAACACCGGCAGAAAGGTCTAAAAATTTATCAAAATCTCTTTCAATATTTAATTTTATTACTTCCATAGTATAAAAATCTCTTTTGTTTAGTTAAAAATTAATAATTGTATGCCTTACACTATGGCAATTAAAATTAACAGCCACAGATAAACTGGCTATATGGGAAGCATATGTTTCTATAAATACATCAATTACTGTTGGATATCCTCCAACTCCCATAGGACCTATATCCAACTCATTTAATTTTTCTATTAATTCTATTTCTTTATCTCTATAAAACTCAATTTTATTTCTTTCTCCTATATTTCTAAATAAAGCTTCTTTAGCCATCAACATTGCTTTTTCTGCTGTTCCTCCTATACCAATACCAACAATAACTGGAGGACAAGAATTTATAGCTTTATTTTTCACAACATCTATTATAAAATCTTCTATATCTTCCCAAGATGAAGTAGGTGTAAACATTTTAAAAACAGCTGTATTCTCACTTCCTGCACCTTTTAACATAATCTTTATAGTCAGCCCTTTGCTCTCACTATTGAATTTATAATAGAAAATAGCAGGGGTATTATCTCTTGTATTAACTCTATTAATAGGGTCTTTAACAACAGATTTTCTTAAATGACATTCTATATAAGCTTCTTTTACTGATTGATTTAATACATCTTCTATATTAAAATCTATATATACATCCTTCCCTATTTCTATAAAAAATAAAACAATCCCTGTATCCTGACATAAGGGGATTCTTTCACTTTCAGCTATTTTATAATTCTCTATTAATATCTCTATAACCTTTTTTGATAATCCAGAAGTTCTACCTAGAATGTTATTGAAATAATCTTTTATATCTTGTGGTAACTCTGTTGCTATTCTACAAATTTCTTCTTTAATTTTTTCTTTCAAAAAATATTTATCTATATACTTACTCATAATGAAAAAATAAAAAAACATAACTTATATTTCCAATAATTTATTTTTTGGGGTATTGTATTTTAAAATTTATTTTTATTCTACAAAAACAATAAAAACAAGGAGGAACGCATGAAAAAATATACCTTACTTTTCATAATACTACCTATTTTAATGTTTAGTACTATAAGTATTAAAGCTCAAAATTTAGGTTTTGGATTTAAAGTAATTCCTCAACTATGGGGAGATCCAGAAGGACAAATGATTAGAACTAAATTTATTGTAAATCCCGATAATGATTTAGCTGTAGAATTAAGATTGGGTTTTAATGGAGATACCACATCAACTAATTTAGCTATGGGATTTTATTTATCAAAAGGTATTATCTTAAAAGAAGATTTTTCTCTTAATGGATTAGGCGGCATTGTTTATAAAAATTTCTGGGGTAATCAATTTATTTTAGAAGCAGGTGCTGAATTTGAATATTTTTTTGCGGATTATTTTAGTGTATCTGCAGAAGCACTATTATATTTTAATGTATCAAATACTATGTATGGTATAGGGGCTCACTCATTTGGGACTAGTGTAACGTATTATATTATTCAGGAGTAAAATCTAGTGTTATAAATTATTTATTAAATTCCCCTACTTTGAAGTAGGGGAATTTTTGTCTTTATTTTTGTATAGATCAAAATATTTCATAAATAATTGAAAACCTTCTTCGGAAAAGATCTCTTTTATAGGTTCTTTAAGAAAATCAACTAAATATATATCACTATTTAAAGCTAATCTACACTCTCTATAAAAAACAAACTTTAAATATTTATTTCTATATGCCTCAATTATTCTTAAAGGAAATAATCTACATGATAAAGGCTTAGGAAAATCTATAACTCCTTCTTCATAGGCTCTTTGAAAAGCACATCTATATAAACCATTACTATCTCTTATTAAAAAGATACATTCTCCATATTTATCAACAAATGTATAACATTTATCCCCAGAACATGTTATACCTTTATTAAACTCTACAATCCTTTTCTTTTCTTCTGGTAAAAATTCCAATATTTTATAATAAATGTTGTCCCATAGAATAACTTCCTTTCTAAAAAGAGGAGCTCCTATACCATCTTCTCCACGACAGCAAAAACTATTACATCTATTATAATAACATGAAAATTTTATAGAAAAAATAGAAGTATCCACTAAAATATCATCTATCTTTATAAATCCTTTGTAAATAAGTCCTCCACAAATTTTTCAGGATTAAATTCCTCTATATCTTCTATTTTCTCTCCTGTTGTTATGTAATAAACAGGAACATTTAAAAATTCTTTTATAGAAAAAATAATTCCACCTCTAGCTGTACCATCTAGTTTTGTTAAAATAATAGAAGTAACTCCTACTATATTACTAAAAACTTTTGCCTGTTCAATACCGTTTTTACCTGTTGTAGCATCTAATATTAATATAGTTTCATGAGGTAAATCTGAAGAATGTTTTTTTAATACTCTCACAATCTTTTCCAATTCAGCCATTAAATACTTTTTATTATGAAGTCTTCCTGCTGTATCTATAATAACCACATCAAAATTTTTAGATTTTGCTTTTTCATAAGCACTATAAGCTATAGCTGCTGGATCACTTCCTGGCATACCCTTCATCAATTCCACGTCTATCATTTCTGCCCATTTTTCAAGTTGTTCAATCGCTCCAGCTCTAAATGTATCAGCTGCAGCTATTAAAACTTTTTTCCCCTTATTTTTTAAAAGATTTGCCAATTTAGCTATTGTTGTAGTTTTACCGACACCATTAACCCCAACTATTAAAATCACAAAAGGAGATTGGGTATTATCTATCTTTTCTATGAGAGGTGTTGTTTCATTATATAAAAGTTCTTGCAAATGCTTTTTTAATATATTCAAAAGTTCTTCTTTATCAACTTTTTTATCTATCTTTTCTTTTAATTCCTCTATTATTTTATCCACCGTCTTTACAGAAATATCACTTTCTATTAAAAGTTCTTCTATTTCCCATAAATCCTCCTCTTCTATCTTTTCTTTTTTAAAAATACTTCTAATCTTAGAAAAACTATTTTTTATACCTTTAAATATAGCCATTTCATCTCCTTGTTAAACGCTATTTAATAGATTATTAAAATCTAAAATCTTTTCTTTTATATCGGATTCTTTATCTATTAAAAATTTTATATTAAAATTATATTCTTTGCTTATTCTTTCTATTATATTCTCTTTGCTTTCGTCAAAAACTTCTCCTTTAAACATATTAAAACCTAATTTATGAGAATAAAAATCTGCTATACTCACAATAAAAATGATTATTTTTTCTTTAGATATACAATCCTTTATCTCCTCAACAATTTTTTCTAGCTCTTTATATCCTTGATCCATACTCAATGCCTTACTAATAGTAGATGGCAACTTCCATGTTTTAGCTATTGCTTCCCCCACCATTGCTCCTGTTATTCCAAAAATTTCTAACTCCAGTTCCCTACATTCTATATAATTTTTACACTCGCCTAACCTTTCAACATACTCTTTATATTTATCCTTATATTTTCCATATAAAAATACCTTTCCTATATCATGAAGTAATGAACCTATATATCCCTCATCAGGTTCCAATTCCTTAAAAATTTCTGCATTTGTATTATATTGTAAAATCTCACGGCAAATAACTGCAGAAGCCAAAGAATGAAGCCAAAAATTATTCTTATCATCTGTATAAGGTAAATCTATATCCATAAATTTTTTTAAACCTATAGATATTAACATAGCAAATATTGCATTAAACCCTAGAAATAAAACAGCTTTTCTTACTGTTGTAATCTCTTCAGGTGGTGAATAAAAAGCTGAATTAGCTAGTTTTAATAATCTTATAGTAAAGCCTGGATCCTTTTCAATTAATGAAATTATTTTATCCGTATCAGGCTCTTCTTTTGATAATTCATTAAAAAGTAATGTTATAATCTCAGGAAGAACCGGAAGATCTGAAATATTAAATTGGGTATCCACAAATGCTCCTTGTTTTTTTATTATAATATAATTCCTACCATTATATCAAAATAAGGTGATACACCACCTGTTTTACTATTTGTTTCATCTGACACAACAGCATTAAAACTTGCTCCGAGATCGATAAATAATATTGGTACAGCAGGTGGGTGAAGTCTTATACCAGCAGACCCACCTACAAAGGTAGCGCTTCTATATTCATCAATTGATGGGTTATTATCTGGAGGAGCATATAATTCTCCCCAAAAACCTAATTCTCCTATAACAGAAAACATTTCATTCATCTTTTGTCCCATACCTAAGCCTATTGCAACTTTAGAATCTGCACCATTAAATCCTACTCTTCCTGAAATAGAAACAACACTTTTAAAATATGATGTATTTCTAATATATTGAGTATAGAATAATCCTAACTGATTTTTTCCTGCAAGTCCAAATCCTAAAGCAACATTAGGCATAAGTCCAAACTTAAATCCTAGTCTTAAATCAGATATATGCTCAAGTATAGAAGCCTGAACCTGCCAACCACTTCCTAATCCAAATGAAATCTCATGAAGTCCGGCAACAAAGCCATACATTGGATCAACATCTGGTAAAGCTGTATAGTAAAGATGGGTTGGAGTTGTTGAAGCTAAAGTAGTCTCAGCAGAATGATAAGTCTTTTTTGTATTAGATGAATTTCCTTCATCATATATAACAGATGATTCCTTTGTATTACCAGCATATATTGATATATTTGCAAAAATAATTACTAGCAAAATATAAATTATAAATTTTTTCATACAACCCTCCTATTATTTTAAAAATAATATTCTTCTATTGGTGGTATAGGTTCTATTTTTATATTATAAAACGTTAAATTTATCTCTATAGGCTTTGGTAATCTTCTACCCTGCTCATCATATAATAAATGTATAACAGGAATCTTATCTTTTCTTTCTATATTATCTCTTACTACAACTCCTTTATAATTCGAAAATCTCCCTCTATCTTCAACTTTTACCCAAATTCCCTCTGGATATATATTTAATTTAAATCTTAAGGCTTTTACTACATCTATATTAAATTCATCGGGATTTAAGTACAAATCTCTAAGTACATCTCTTAAATTTATATAAAAATCATCATTATTACTATAATTTACATTTTTTTCGTAAAAAAATACAACTTTTATTATTGAACTAGATAGAGTTATGGTATCCTTTTGAGGAATATTAATAAACTTTTTACTTCCATACTTAACAATCCTACCTATAATAATTGGAGAAAAAGGAATCTTAGAGATTAAATAGTAAGAATAATCCCCTATTGCCATAGGAAAAAAATCATTCCAGTAATCGTCTAAATCTTCTATTGAAAGAATAAGTCTTCCAGAAAAGAACAATAAAGAAGCTATTAATAAAAAGGACAGCTGGGTTAAATCTAATTTAAGTCGATATCCTGTAATTACAGAAATTATAGAGATTGAGATAGACCTCCAATAAAGGGATTCATCATATTTTCTTAAAAGTAATAAAGGATATAACAAAAGATCACCATCTCTATTTTCTAAATATATATTCCATATATTTTTTATCTCGTCTCTTATTACTCTTGAATAAACTACTCCCTTATAATTATCACTATATATACTAAATCTTTTAAAATAGTCTTCTTTTATAATATTTTTTACTATTTCTTTTATACATTTTTTATGGTTAATATAGTGTTTTGAATATATCTCTATTTTTTTTGTAAAAAAATCAAAATTTCTCTGTAAATCATCTTCTATAGTATAATCTACTATAACCTCATCTATTTTTAACTTTTTTAGAATATCTATAACCTCTTTTGTTATTACAACTCCAGGGACTAATACTGCTACTCTATTTTCATCATATATGTAGGTTGCAATTATATCCCCTTCTTTTAAATCTTCTATTTTTCTCTTTATCATATAATAGTAGCCTCGTAGAATGGATATTCTAATTTATCTTTTATTTTAATATAATAAATATTATCCCTTCTTAAAAAATTTGATTTAACTTTTATATCTATAAAATTTTCTGTCTTACCAGTATAATAAACACCATGTTTTTCCTCTGGAATAAAAGAAAACTCATAATGTTTTATAGATTCTATAAAATTAATCTTCTTTCTTTTACCTAGTTCCTGAAGAATCTTTAGCCTTCTTTTTTTTTCTTCTGTTGAAATATTATCATTCATTTCATTAAATATCAAACTCCCTTTCCTATGGGAATAGGTAAAAACATGGTAATGTTCTATAGGTTGACTCTCAAAAAATCTATATATCTCCTCAAAATCCTTTTTTGTTTCTGAAGGGAAACCTACAATAATATCTGTTCCTAACATAATCTTTTCATTTATAGATTTAATTTCATATATCAATCTTTTATAAAAATCTAAATTAAAAGGTCTTCTCATTAATCTTAATATCTTTTCACTTCCTGATTGTATTGGAATATGAAAAAAAGGACAAAGTCTTTTATCTTCTATTGTTAATTTAGCTAGTTCTATATTAAAATCCCAAGGTTCTATTGATGATATTCTTAGTCTAAACTCTAAAGGTATATTTAAAATTTTATCCACTAATTTTACTAAATTATAACCATTATAATTATACCTAGCTATATTGGTTCCTGTTAATATTATCTCTTTTACACCATTTTCTAAAACAAAGGTTACCTCTTCTAATATTTCATTTATATTCCTTGAAGTCTCCTTCCCTCTTAAATTAGGAATTATACAATAACTACATTTACTATTACACCCTGTCTGTATTAAGATGTTATAGCGTGTTTTAAAATCCTCTATTGAATCTTTTTTTCTATATGCTACATTTTGGATTCCTAAAATTTCATAAAATTTTGTAAATTTATCTTTATTTTTTATTAATATTATATTCTTATTACTTTTAAAATCATCCTTTATCCCATTACCATCTATTAAGCAACCTGATACTATTATTTTAGAATTAGGATAGTTCTTTAATAAAGTCTTTATCTTATAATTTGATTTTCTTTCGGCATTTTTTGTTACCATACATGTGTTTAATACTACAATATCTGGGTTACCAAAATCTATGATAAAATCATTTGATAGAGTATTAATCCATCTTTGAATTTCAGATATATTAGTTCTACATCCAATATTAAAAAAAGCTATTTTCTTCATATATTATTAATAAAACTAAATACTTAATAACATTTCCTTTAAGTGTTTAGGATCAAAAATAACACTATAATAATTGGAAGCTAGTTCAAAACCAGCCTCTGTATTTACTCTAAGATATATTCTAAAGAAAGGATAAAATCCCTCTATCTCTATACCTAACGGCTTATAATAGAAAACCTCATTATATGGAATATTCCATTCCAATTTTGAATAAATCCACCTTAATGAAAATATTAGATCTTCAAAATTTCTTTCTATTACTTCAAAAACTTCTCCTTTATCGTAAATTAATATCTCAATACAAGGATACTTACAACCATAAGGTAAATAGATAAAAATTTTTCCTTGATTATATATAATTAAATCTTCTTTTTGTAAATATTCCAATCTTTTTTCTAAATACTCTTTATCTTCTTTTAAATGTTTTAATAATCTTTCTATAAAATTACCCCAGAAAAAACTCCCTATTATCTGTTTATGCATATGATAGATAGAAGCCCCTGCTTCTTTTAAGTGATTTTCAAAAAGGAAAATATAAGAAATATTGGTAGCATTATATAGATATTTAACATATTCAAAAGCTGTTTTGTAATAATAATAAAGCTCAATTTTTGACATAAATTTTTTGGTATAAGGAAATAATTCACCATATTTATCTTTATA
>JAMORN010000082.1 GCA_027063545.1 bacterium
ATAGTTCATTCTCCAAAACTTTTAATTTTAGATGAACCTATGACTGGGCTTGATCCAATTGGAAGAAAGATTTTTAGGGATATATTTATTGAGTTAAAAAATCAAGGCACAACAATATTTTTCTCTTCACATATATTAACTGATGTAGAATTAATTGCGGATAGAATTTTAATTTTAAATAAAGGTCAAAAAGTTTTAGAAGATTCTCTTATATCTATTTTAAATAGTAGAAAAGGGGATTATGAAATAATTATTCAGGGAGAAGTTAAAGATTTACCTATAAAACCTAAAATATTAAATATTGAAGGAAATTTTACAAAGATTATAATAGAAGAAGATAAAAAACAAGAGTTTTTAAAATTCTTGCTAGAAGAAGGATTGGATATTAAATCTTTAGATATAGCAAATAAAAATTTAGAAGATATATTTAGTGATATAATAAAAGATGAAAGAAATTAAATATTTATTAAAAATCATATTAAATACTTATAGGGAAATAATAAGAGACAGAGTACTATATAACATTCTATTTTTTGCTGTAATAATAATAGGAAGTAGTTATTTAGTATCTGAATGGGCGGCGTTAGCAAGAGAGAAGGTAATAAAAGATTTTGCTTTAGTTAATATAGAACTTTTTGGCCTTATAATAGGAGTTTTTACAGCAATTAACTTTATTTATAAAGAGATAGATAAACGAACTATTTATATAATAATTTCAAAGCCAATTCCAAGATATTTTTTTATTATAGGTAAGTATTTAGGTTTATCTTTAGTGCTATTTCTTAACACAATATTTCTCAGTCTTGTAAGTTTTATTCTTTTTGTATATTTTGGTTTTAAGTTTGATATAAATTTTTTACAAGCAGTAATTTTAATATATGTTGAGATACTTACAGTAATAGCTTTTACCACTTTATTTTCAACTTTTACAACACCTTTTTTATCTTTAGTTTATACTGTTTTAATAGTAGTTTTAGGAAAGTTATCTTATGATATTACTTTATATGCTCAGAATTTACATAAAAAAGGTCATATTTTTTATGCAAAACTACTTGATACTATTTATTATATTGTTCCAAATTTAGAGAATTTCAATATAAGAAATTTAATTGTCCATTCTATACCTGTTGATGGAGATTATATTAAGTTTGCTCTATATTATGGATTTTTTTACATATTATTTGTGCTAACTATTGCTAGTATAATATTCTCAAGAAGAGATTTTAAATAAACTTAAACTATGAAATATATAAAATATATCTTAGTATTTTTAATTCTTGTTTTATCTCCAATAGGTTGGATAAAATCTCAAAAAAAGATAGATTCTTTATCAGAAGATAAATTTATAGAAACAATAGTTTATATTCCATCTGGAAAATTTCTTAAAACTTTAACATTAAGTTATGGAGATGTTGTGGCTGATATTTTATGGATAAGAACCACTCTTTATTTTGGTACCCATGTTCTTACAGATAGAGAATATAAATGGCTATATAGATTCCTAGAAAGTATTACAGATTTAGATCCTTATTTTCATTTTCCTTATATATTTGGTGGTATAGTTCTTTCTGAAGAGTTAGGACAACCAAAATTAGCTATTGATTTATTATATAAGGGATATATGTATATTGATAATGATTGGAGGATACCCTTTTTTATAGGTTA
>JAMORN010000083.1 GCA_027063545.1 bacterium
GATGAAGAGATGACAAATTTAATTGTATATCAGCATGCTTATATAGCTTCTACAAAGGTAATATCAACAGTTGAAAAAATGTTAGATGCTCTTTTTAATATGTAATTTTTTTTAATAATACTAAAAAAAAAATTTTATTATCCGATTTAAAAATATAGGAAGGAAGTAAGTAGCAAGGAGGCTAAAGATGTCCTTAGGTGTAAGAATAACATATAAAGGTAAAAGTAACCATATCCTATTTAATCTTCAAAGAAGTTATGCTAAAATGTTAGCAGATCAAATGAAATTATCTGATGGTAAAAAGATTCATCGTCCTTCAGATAGTCCGATAGATGTAACTAATGCTTTAAAGATAAGAACAAAAAAGTCACAAATAGAACAATTTAAAAGAAATATAGAAGATGGAAAGGCTTTTATGATGAATTATGATACTGTTTTACAATCTACAGTTAATAGTTTACAAAGAGCAAGAGAATTAGCTATTCAAGGTAGAAATGATACATATGATGCAACAACAAGAAGATATTTAGGCCAAGAGGTTGCACAAATAATAAGAGGAATAGTACAATTTGCTAATACTACATATAAAGGTAATTATATATTTAATGGAACTATGACAGATGAGCCTCCATATATATTAAGAAGTGAACAAGAGGATATGACTATAACAGCTTCTGATGTGGGGACACCTTTACAAATAGGGGCATCTTTAGAACCGCCAACAGAAAATATTATTCCTACAAGTGTAAAGGTTACCAATAGTACAGGAAGTGTGATTTATCAAGAAGGTGTTGATTATAAAATAGATTATAAAAATGGGACAATTACCATATTATCAGGAGGAGCAATAGCATCTTCTACACCAACAGATATCACTATTTTCTATGAGAATATAAATAAAAATCCTAAATCAAGTAGGGATCATATATATAGACAAATTGGAGAAAATGAAATAATTCCTATTAACTTAACTACACATGAAGTTTTCGAAAATACAGCTCATGGTACAGATATTTTTGATTCGTTAATAACACTAGCAGAAGGTTTAGTTGAAAATAATGTAAATGATATAGAGACTTCTATTGACAAAATTGATATTATTCAACAACAAGTAGTTTCTGCATCTGCTAAGAATGGTGCAAGAATAAATAGAATAGAAAATGCTTTATTTGATATTAAAAAAGAGAATCAATATGTAACAGATTTAATGTCTCAATTTGAAGATATTGATTTTGCAGAGGTTATTAGTGATTTTCATTTACAAGAGAATTTGTTTAATGCCTCATTACAAGTAGCTTCTAAAATACTACAACCATTTTTAGGAGATTATCTATAATATTTTTTTATCTATATTTTTTTATCTATCTTTATTCATTTTTCAACAATGTTTCAATTTTAATCATTTTTTTGTTTTATTTCTGTTTCTCTTGTTATTGTTTGTTTATTTTATAATTTATTAATTTTATTATAAATATGATAGAAATATTTTTTGGCATTATTATTGTTATAAAATATTATACTAAACAAAAAATGATCAAAAACTAAAAAGGAGGCAGAGGGATGAAGATAAGACCAATAGGTGATAGGGTAGTGGTTGAACCTTTAGAAGAAGAACAAAAGACACCAAGTGGTATCTACATACCTGATACAGCTAAAGAAAAA
>JAMORN010000084.1 GCA_027063545.1 bacterium
CAATACCTTTTACTCGTGCAGTCCAGACAGCAGAAAATGAAATCGTATCTATTATAGATTTGCCGAAAGCAGGAGGGCTTAAAAAGCATACTTATTCTAAAATTGCAAAGAATTTTGAAGAATTAATGGAGATTATAAAAAATAAAATTAAAGAGTAATTATCTTATGTTAAGTAAATTAAGGAGGTTATTTTGGGTAAATTCGATAAAGTCAGTTTGGAATTTGAGGAGGTTGAAACTCATTCGGAATTGCAGCGTTATAAAAAGCCAGGGCGTCCAAAAGGAAGTGTTAAAAAAGGAGAGGTGCATGATGCAAGTATTACTGTTAGTCTTGCTAAAAGTCAAAAAGAGGATTTAGAAGAATATGCAAGAAAGCATCAAAGAAGTATGAGTAGTATAATTAAAGAGCTTCTGGTAGAAGCAGGAATTATTAAGCCTGTTTAAGAAATAATTAAGGAGGTTTGATGAAACGAATGATATTATTTATTGGATTGTTTTTATCCATATTGTTTGGTAAAGAGCAAGAAGGAGTTGTGTCTTATTATGCAAAACAAGCTAATTTTACTGCATGTTCTTTAACTGTTAAGTGGTTAGATAAGAGTTTAGCTAATTATTCATTTAAAAATTGTTGGTGGATATCTAATAAAAAAAATCCTAATAAATATCCATTCTATTTAAATTTAGAAGGATTGTATAAGGATGGTAGTTATATTTTTATTACTCTTTTTATAGAACCTAAAAATAATAATGATTGTTCCTTTTATGTTAGTAAAAAGATGATTTTTAATCAGAGTTGTATTTATTTAGCTAATTTTTTTGCAAAAGATGGTTATGAATTTAAAGGTGTTTTAAATCAAAATATTAGTGTATTAAGTAATCCTAAAACAGGTGTTAGAATGTTTTTAAGTCCTGTTAGTGGAAACAAATGTTATATTGAAATTCAGGATGGTATGTATAGTTCTGAAAGTTTTTTGAGAAAAAATAAGAGTTATTTGAATAATAAATAAAGTTTAATAAAAGGATTTGAAACATGTTTGAGTATGTGAAGCTTTATTTCATATCACTTGGTTTTTCATTGATTATTGCTGTATTGATAATAGTTTTTTTGAAAATTTTAAAGAAAGATACTGTTGATATAAGAAATTGGTTGGCTAAATATATAAATTTTAAATTAGCAGAGTGGATAGTTGTTTTTTTCCCTTGGATATTAGCTTTTATTTTGTTTTTTCCTGTAAAAAATTACCTTTATGTGCCTTCAAAAGAAGAAGTAAAGCAAATGGTATTGAAACTTTATCAAAATAGCCCTGTTTTAAAAAATAAGCAAGTTAATTTGGATAAAGTTGTAAGGGATATTAATGTTTTATATATAATTGAAAGAGATTCCAATGTCTTTGAAGCTGAAGTTACATATAAATTTTTAAATTTAGAATGTAGTGGAATATTAAGAATAGTTGAACCTAAATTAAGAAAATATGTATTTGAATTTAAAAAGAACAAATGTTATCCTAGATTTTAAGATATTAAACTCACCCTAACCCTCTCTTAAAAGAGAGGGAGCTTCAATATTATTTCCCAATTATAGTAATTTACTACTATATAGTAATGAAGTAGTAAAACATATCTGATAGTTCAGATTTGTCTCTGTAATCATAGACACCT
>JAMORN010000085.1 GCA_027063545.1 bacterium
TTCATCTATATCTCTTGACCCTATTGGCAAGTGTTTGGGATCTGTTTTATAACCCTTTATTTTTCTATCAAGAACATCCCTTAAATATTCCTCAAATCTTACTTCTCTTCTTCTATAACCCGGTGTAGATACATTAGCGATGTTATTTGCTATAACCTGGGATCTTAAATAATATGCATCTAATGCCTTTCTTAAGACAGGTATTGAAGTCTTATTGAAGATCATTTTATCTAATATTGTCATATTTCCCTCCCTTTCTCTTTTTTTACCTTTTCTATTAATTTTTTTGCAATAAATATGCCAAAAAATAATATGATGATATATATCTTTGATATTTAGAAACTAATAAAATAAGATTAAAATAAGATTATATTAATAGAAATTTACGTATAAATCTAAATTTAATTGAGAATAGCAGTATCTTATCCATTCTGTAAAAAATTCATTTCTATGACTTCTCCAACGATTTATTGGATTGGTGAAATCTATATTTTTAGGTGGATCAACATCTGTTCTTCCTTTCTTCATATCTCTCTCATATTCTTCTATAAGTCTTCTAGTATTATATTCAGGATGTCCTAAATGAATTAAAAATTTTCTATCATAGCTTTCAAAAATAGTATAACCAACCTCTTTTCCATATGCCAGAAGCCTTACTTCATTATTTCTTGCTGCATCTTCTAAATCCTCATCTCTTATTCCTGCATGTCTTGATTGAGGAACCCAAAAAACATCATCCATATTACCTGTAACAGGATGGGTTCTATCTATATTCCAAACTTCAAAAACTCCAAAAAGCTTTTTAGGATAATTAATCTTAGGAATCCCCATTAAATAAGCTAGCGCCAATCCTCCCCAACATATTCCAAGCGTAGAAAAAATATTTTTTCGAGCATCCTCTAGAATTTCTTTTATCTCGTCCCAATACAAAACCTCTTCAAATTCTAAAAGCTCAACAGGAGCTCCTGTAACAATTAAAGCATCAAGTTTCCCTTCTTTATTTGCTTCTTCATAGGTTTTATAAACATTTTTTAAATGTTCATGGTCTGAACTTTTATATACATGAGATTCTAATTTTATCCAAACAGGCTCTATTTGTAATACACTTCTTCCTAAAGGATATAATAAATTAAACTCATATTTGTGAGCTTCAGGCATTATATTTAAAATACCAATTCTTAAGGCTCTAATATCCTGTCTTTGAGCTTGTTCTGGTGTAATACAATGAATTCTTAATTTTTCTAAGTCCTTTCTATATCTATAATCCTGTGGAAGAATAATAGTCATCTCTAGTACCTCGTATTTTAAATTTAATTTAGTACTTAAAATAAATAAAAACTAAGTAATTATCAAGAAACTAGACTATCCTAATTTAGGAAGTTCTATATTTTTCTTTATAGCTATTATTCTTAAAAAAGTAGTTGTTATAAAACAAAAAATAAATCCTATATCTAATGGGAAACCTAAATATTTTACTAATAAATAATAAAGGCTTGCTCCAATAATACTAGCTGATGCATAAAAATCTGCTCTCAAAACAATAGGGACTTCTCTTACTAAAATATCCCTTATAGCTCCACCCCCAACCCCTGTTAATGTTCCTAAAGAAACCACTGTTAACATATTTAAATTGAAATCATAGGCTTTACTGGCTCCTATTGCTGTAAATACTCCCAGTCCTATTGCATCTGCATATTTTACAATATCTATTCTTTTTTGAATTTTATCATAAAAAAGAAAAGTTAAGAATCCTGCAACTACAGAAATAATAAAATAATTTATATCTCTAAAAAATACGGGAGGAAATTCTCCTATAATAATATCTCTTAACATACCTCCACCTGCTGCTGTAAAAACACTTAATGTAATAAGTCCTAAAATATCTAATCTATGCTTTATTGCGACAGAAGCTCCTGAAATTGCAAAAAAGAATGTCCCGAACAAATCAAACGCATAAATAAAAAATTGTTTATCCATATTAAAAAAATAAATTTTTTTTAAAAAAAAGGAGTTGTATTATATGTTTGATATATCCGTTATAATATCTACATACAATAGACCAAAAATCTAAAAACCCTTCTTCTAAATTTACGAATGCCAAAAAATGTAAACTTTGAAATAATTGTTGCTGAGATGGGTCTCAACCACCTACTTTTTATGAAAAATTAGTAGATAAATATATATACAGAAAAGATGATAAAAGTGTGAGAAAAGTACAATTATTAAATCTAGCTATAGATTTCTTTGAGGGAGAATTTTTGCTATTTCTTGATGATAATATAAGAATTCCATCCCCTTATTATTTAGCCACTCATTTAAAATATCTAAAAGAATATTATATAACTAAAGGAATGGTTAAGTATTATGAATATGATGAAATAAATGATAAAATTGGACGATTTTTAAATATCATAGAAGGAACAAGCAAACATACTGAAACCTGTATAAATCTTGATATCAAAAAATCAATAACAATTGATATTAAAAAATTTGATCCTATATATAATAGAAAAATTTCTCTATACGAACAACCAATATATTATATACCAGAAGAAACAGCCTCTGTATTACATATAGGAAAATTTTTCCAGTTTGAAGAAAATGAAAGAAATCAAAAATTGGTTGAAAAAAATCAAAAAATATTTAAAGAAAAATGACATAAAATAAAAGAAATATTTAAGCAAAAAGATATTAAAATATATAATTATGAAGATCTTTTCTAAAAAAAAGGCTCCTAGAATTATATTATCCTAGGAGCCTATAATCCATTTTGATATTTCTATTAATAAGATAGTTCTGCGAAATTAGAAGGTTCTTCTATATAAAGCTCTGGAGCATTACCTTGATATTCATCACCTGCAGGATCTCTTGTATTATTCCATGCATAGTTATCATATCCTGAGTAGGCATGAACCATTACACCATCAGATGCATCTAAATAAAATGTATTATCCCATATCCAGTTATTATTTGCTGTTAAATCATAAGCATTTGAAATATCAGGATTATTTGAACTTATAGATGAAGATCTATCTACAATAGCAACGCCTCTTGTAACTAACGTATTATTCTCTCTATAAAATGTACAACCATATATTCTTCCAAAAGTACCTTTTAAATTAATAAAAGAATCTGCATAATTTTCACCAGAAATCATTCCTCCATAAATTTTTGTATATCTTACTATATCCCCCACAGTTCCTTCTTTTATATCTACGCCTTCAGCTCCAGTATTTTTTATAATAGTATATTCAATTACATTACTATCACAATGCATATCATATTTGTCCCATTGAGAATTATCTGAACCTATATAAATTCCTTCACCAAATCCAGGTTGAACTAGTCCTATAGAATCTATTATACAATTTCTTACTATAACATGAGATGTTCCACTCCTTAAATGAAGTCCTTCATCTCCAATTTTATAAATTTCAACACCTTCTATTAAACTATAGGAAGCTTCATCTAACATTAATCCTTTTCCCCCATTTTTTAATATTAAATTTCTAATAATCCAATGTCCCCCATTTATCCATAAAATATAACCTGAGCCTTCTGTAGATAATCCCTCTAAAATAGGTTTGTTATTTGGATCCTGCGCTTCAATAATTATAGGATTATCTTCTGTACCACTTGCTTGAGAATAAAAATATATAGTTCTTGTCATTTGTGCATATTCTATTGTATAACTATCCGGAGCCTTATAAACCCCTGGAGCAACAAGTATTCTATCCCCTGGTTTTGCAAACAAAAGAGCATTTCTTAACTCCTCTACATTTGAAACAACAATTTCGTTGTATTCACCAAAAAAAGAGGTAGTATCCTCTGAAGTAGTTTGATTATCTGTATTTGTTGAATCTATACTTTCTGTTGTATCTTGAGTTGTTTCATCATTATTAGTGAAATTATCTTCTAAACCTTGATCATTAAAAGTAGATTCCTCGGTATTGGAATCTGAATTACTTTCTTGATTATTATCAAAAGATTCATATTTTGTAGAATCTGTTGTATTTAAATTTGAACTAGTATCTGTGGTATTTGAATCTACTATAACGGTATCAGCGACAGAATTATCGCCACCACAAGAAAAAAGAAATAAATTAATAATAAATGTTAATAATAATATTAATTTTTTATTCATATTCTTGCTTTGAGTTTTTTATAATATTATTCTTTTATTAAATTAAAATAACCTTATAATTTGAATATTCAAGATAAAATTATTATTGTAATAATAGTATTCTTAATCCTGAAGATATTCTAAATATATATCTGCAACTTTTTTCTGAGAATCTGTACTAAATTTTATAGTTGTATCATCAATATTCTGTGGGCATTGTTCACTACATTCTACATATATCCCATAATATTGATAATTTAATATATCACTATTGGATATATCCAAAGCGTTTTCTCTTTGTACTAAAATTGCTGTTTTACTATTAATAAACTTAACATATCTAAAAACTGCTCCTTCTGAAAAATCGTCTATTAAAATACCATAAGGAATACTAGCCTCATAACCCCAATATTTTTCACCCTCAAAGATAATAGAATCTTCTTTTGTCCCCTCACATATAAATTTTGTATTTGTCCCTACACTTATATAACCATCTTGTGGGAATATAAATCTTGCACCCGGAGAAACACTTACTTCTATTAAAGAATCTTTCCCCGAAATTTCTATACCATATTCTAAATAGTAAGTCAAAGATGGAATAGTACCTGATTTATCTAAATATTCATCTGGGGTATTTACCACAAAAATATCTTTTTGAAAAAAGTTGTTTTCTGATATATCAAGTAAATCCCTAGGAGAGATTGCTATATCATATTTATTTATATTCACAAAAGTATTATTTTCCAAAGTTTCTATACCATCATCTTCTGAATATATACCATAATTAAGATTGTTTTTAAATATAGAATTTTTTATAATAACTGAATTTGGATTTTTTTCTATATAAATCCCTGTTAAAGCGTTTTCAATATATGCATAATTAAATATATTATTTTTACTAGCAGAAAATTGTATCCTTATTGAAAAATTAGCATCAGTTATATCTTCACCAAATCTTTGTCCCCAATAATATATAGAATCTGAAATTAATGGCATAAATTTTACCATTAAACTATCACTTCCTAAAACTTCAATTCTTCCACTATCTTGGATATTTATATAAGACTCCCTATCAAATCTGAAAGTGGCTCCTTCATTAATTATTAAAGTTCCATTTGATATTTTACTAGTAGAATTATTAATAAACCACACATCTACATTTTTACCAATAATAATATCACCCTCGGTTGAATAATAATTACCATCAACAATATAAATCTTCTTTGGGTTATCTAAGGTCAAAGGACCTTCAAAAACTACATGCATAGTATCAAAAATCACATATACTTTTCTTTCTAAACTTACAATATTACTATCTAAGGTCATAATAGAATAAATAATACTATACTTTCCTGCTTTTGTTGTGTCAAGATTTGATTCTACATTTAAACTTCCTATAACTATAGATGGATCTACTATCTTTACTCCCAGATCCTTATAAGAATCTCCAACTCTTATAGTATCGGGATTTTTCCCTAACATTTCTAAATAATTAGAGACATTTTCTGCGATGTTTAAAGAGTTACCATTGTTATCATCACAATTAAATAAAAAAATAGAAATTATAAATATACTCACAAGTAATAGTAATCTAGAATATTTCATCATATATCTCCTATACAAAAACTTGAAACATAAAAGTTATAATAAAAAACAATCTAAAATATACGCCTATTAATTTAGTATATATTTATTTTTCTATAATTTCTACAATTTTTTCATATAATTTATTATAATCATAAAAACCTTCATATTGAGGAAATTCTTTCATAACCTTTTCAGAACCATTAAAAAAGAAAGCCATATCTGCTTCTTTAAACATTAATGTATCATTATAAGAATCTCCTATTGATATAACATAAAAACCCATATCCTTTAAATTTCTAACTGCTCTTTGTTTTCCATTGCCTTTTTGATCCCTCATTACATAATCAACAATAAAACCATCTTCTCCTATTATTAAACTATTACAAAAAATTGTAGGATAATCTAATTTATATGCTATAGGCATGAAAAACTCATAAAAGGTATCGGATAAGATAATAAACTGAAATTTTTCTCTTATTTTATTGATAAACTCCTTTGCTCCTTCTAATGGCTCTATTTTTTTTATAATCTCTATTAAATCAATATATTTTATGTTATTCTCTCTTAAAGTTGTTATCCTCATCTTCATCAACTGCTCATAATCAGATATATCTCTGGTTGTTAACTTTAGTTTTTCAATTCCTGTGATTGTAGCAACCTCTATCCAAAACTCCGGGAAAATAACCCCTTCTAAATCTGATATTATAACTACTGGTTTATTAATCATATATATCTCCCCTTTTTCTCTATTAAAACCTTTATTGTGTATGGTTCTACTTTTATCTTCTTTGTATAAACTTTTTCCTCTTTATCTAAAAAGCTATTATCTTCTCTGTAGGTATCTATTTTAAGAAAAAATTCTCCTTCTGGAATCTCAAAAAATAGATCCTTCTCCCAGAAATTAAATATCATAAATACCTGTTTTAGATTATTACCCTTTATATCCTTTTTTTCTTTCAATAGGACTGCTATACTTCTTGAAAAATATGAAAAATCAGGCTTATTTAGTTTTATGCCATGGAAGGAAATATCTAAATAATTTTCTATCTCCTTATATGTTTTCATTTTAAATATTCTATTTTCTTTTCTAAAATGAATTAACTTTTTTACAAACTCAAAAAACCATCTATTTTTTTCTAAAAACTCCCAATTATACCAGGAAATCTCATTATCCTGACAATATGCATTATTATTACCCTTTTGTGTTCTTAAAAACTCATCTCCTCCTAACATCATTGGGGTTCCTTGAGATAAAAATAATATCGTCATAAAATTCTTCACCTGTCTTTTTCTAATTTTTAAAACCTTTGTATCATCGGTTTCTCCCTCAACCCCATAATTGAAAGAATTATTATTATTATCCCCATCCCTATTTTCCTCTCCATTCTCCCAATTATGCTTATCATTATAAGAGACTAAATCCCAAAGTGTAAATCCATCATGAGCAGTTATAAAATTAATAGAATGAACAGGCTCTCTTCCTGAAGGCTTATATAAATCTGGACTACCCAATAATCTATTTACAAAATCCCTTACAACCCCATAATCACCTTTTACAAAACGTCTTACATCATCTCTAAACTTTCCATTCCATTCAGCCCATCTTTCCCCTGGAAAATTTCCAACCTGATAAAGCCCTGCCGCATCCCAAGCCTCTGCAATTATTTTTGTTTTGGAAAGTACAGGATCCTTGGAAATCTGCTCTATTACAGGTGGATTGGGTAAAACATTACCCTTCTCATCTCTTGAAAGAATACTTGCCAAATCAAATCTAAATCCATCAACATGCATCTCTGTTACCCAATACCTTAATACATCAATTATAAAATTACGAACAACAGGATGATTTGAATTAACAGTATTTCCACATCCTGAAAAATTCAAGAAATTTCCATTATCATCTATCATATAATAGGTTTTTGCATCTAATCCCTTAAAAGAATAAATCACCTCTGGTGAGGCTCCTTCTCCTGTATGATTAAATACTACATCTAAAATAATCTCTATCCCATATTCATGAGCTTTTTTTACTAATAATTTAAATTCATCAACCTGACCACCTCTTATACCACTCTCAGCATAAGAAGCCTTTGGAGCAAAAAAGGCTAAAGTTGAATATCCCCAATAATTATATAGTCTTTCACCTGTTTTAGGATTTTTATTAATATTTTCTAGTTCATCAAACTCCATTATAGGCATTAATTCTATTGCTGTTATACCCAACTCTTTTAAATATGGAAGTTTTTCTATCAATCCTTTGAACGTACCTCTTGATTTAACCCCAGAAGAAGGATGGATTGTAAATCCTCTTACATGAGTTTCATATATTATTGTATCAGCATAACATCGAGCAAGTTGTCTATCATCCTGCCAATCGAAATTGGATTTTACAACAAAACTTCTTCTTTGATATCCATAATAATTTCCTTTTCTTTTAAAACGCTTCCCCCACTCTGCCCCGCCGGATAAGGCCAAAGAATATGGATCAAAAAGCACTTTTTTAGGATTAAAAAACTTACCTTCTTTAGGATTAAATTCTCCAAAAGCCCTATATCCATATTTTACATTCCCAGGAAGACCCTCTATATAAATATGCCAAATATGGCCTGTTTTATTTAAAACAGGATCAAGTTCTATCTCTATAAAAGGAGGCTCTTTTCCACTTTCAAATAGAACTAAATGAATTCTTTCTGCTAAAGAAGAATAAACACTAAAATTTATACCATTCTCTATGAAATTCGCCCCTAATGGAAGAGGCTTCCCTCTTCCTATTTTTAAATAGTAATCTTTTACTTGAATTTCTTGATAAATAAACACCTTTATTCTCTTAGTTTTGATTATTTTAATTTTATTATTGATTGAAAAATAAATTTTAAAATAAAGAAATGAAAAAAAGCCCTGCATAAGCAGGGCAAAAATTAATAAGTTTAAAACTTCATCTTTTTCATTGCATTCTCTGCAGCTAAAACTATAGGATACATAGTTGGAGGAGCTGTTAAGAGTGGATGAGTTCCAAATTGCATTGTAAATAGTTCCTCTGCTGTCATTCCCTTTTGAATTGCAAGTCCTAATATATTTATAATTTCTCCAACACTCCTTCCCCCTAAAATTTGAGCTCCTATTAATACACAAGAACTTCTTGAAAAGATTAATTTTATCTTTATCTTTTCTGTACCTGGAAGTTTGCCTGGGTGTTTATCTATTGTTTGAGCTTCTCCTATAACAAAATCAAAATATTCTTCCATTGCCATTGTTTCATTTAATCCTGCTGCAGCAAATGTTAATCCCTCTATTGAAGAAGAGAATATTGCTATATTTCCTTTATTTTCTCTTATCATCTTTATTCCATAAAGATTAGAAGCCGCAATTCTTGCATCAAATGTTGCTGTTGAAGCAAGCATCAATCTTGAAGCCCTTCTAGTATAAAAATCCTTATGTTCAACACAATCACCACATGCAAAAATGTCCTTTTCAGATGTTCTCATATACTCATCTGTCCATATTGCGCCTGTCTTACCTATAAATAATCCTAACTTTTGTGCCAACTCTACATTAGGTTTATATCCAACTGAAAGTATTGCTGCATCCACATCTATTACTTCTCCATCCTCAAATTCTATCCTTTCAAGCTTTCCATTACCAATAAATCTTTTAACCCTTTTTGATGTTTTTATTTCAACCCCTTTAGATTTTAAATTTTCCTCTATAACCTCAGAAAAATCCTTATCAAAAGCAACTGGTAATATTCTATTCTGTGCCTCTATTAAATAAACTTTTTCTACCTCTTTTCTAATTTCATCTGTTACCTCAACTCCTATAAATCCTGCTCCTATAACAGCAACTCTCTTTGCTTTCTTTATTTTTTCAACCATATTTTTTAAATACTCATAATCTTTTGGAACAACAAAAATATTTTCTAAATCTTTTCCTTCAATTGATGGAACAAATGGTTTAGAACCTGTTGCTAAAACTAATTTATCGTACTTTATTTTATCACCGCTTTTGGTTATAACCTCTTTGTTATCTTTATCAATATCAACAACCTCATCATAAATAAATTTAACCCCTAAATCCTCAATTGGTTTAACACCCATTATATCATCATCTACAGATTTTAATGTAGAAAAAATATATGGAATACCACATGGAACCATTGATATCTTCTCTTTTCTTATAACCGCTACCTCTTTATCTGGATACATTACTTTAGCAGTCTTTGCTGCTATTAACCCTGCAGCAGAACCTCCAATTACTACTATATCAGCCATCTTTTTCTCCTTGTTTTTTTATTTTTGTTATTTTTTTCACATTTTTAAAAAAATAATTTAAAATGTTAGAACAATCAAACTTTTTTTTTGGAAAATTTAA
>JAMORN010000086.1 GCA_027063545.1 bacterium
TATTGGTTTTGTAGTAGGGGTTAAGCCTTTGGGTGAGGCTGTAATAGAGATGGCAATAAGTTCTGCTTTTTCTGATCCTCGATTTATGCCTTTATCAAAAGAGGAGTTAGACAAGATTGAGATAGAAATTTCAGTATTAACACCTCTTGAAAAGATTGATGATATAGAAAAAATAGAGGTTGGAAGACATGGAATTTTAATAAGAAGAGGTTTTTATAGTGGATTACTTCTTCCTCAGGTTGCTGTTGAATGGGGTTGGGATAGATATGAGTTTTTAACCCAAACTTGTTATAAAGCAGGCTTATCTGGCGATTATTGGAAATATGAGGATACTGAGATTTATATTTTTAGTGCTATTATCTTTAATGAGAGAGAATTTGGGTTGGGGTAGGTTATTTTATCATCTAAAAAAGACAAGAGATAATAAAACCAATCTATAATAAAAAAAATTTTAAAATTTTTTGGCTTTTTATTTTAGTTGTATTATAATATATAACAGATACTCTATAGAAATATATAATAAAGAAGATAGTCTTTTGAATGATAAAAAAAATATAAATAGATTTTATTCAGAAAATAATAAACTTATTAAAAATGGTGAACAGATTTGGCATATACAATAATATATGATAATGGTAAAATTGTATTATTTGATGATAATTATTTAAAAAAAAGAATAAATTTTTAATAAAAAACATTTTTTTCTTTTTAAAGTATATATTTTTATCAAAATTAAAAACTTATATAAAAATAAGATTTAAAACTAGAAGATCAAGCACTAAAAAGGTCATTTTTAATAATCCTAAAGACTTTTTACGTAAATGTATATTACAAAAAATTTATATTTCGTTTTGGTGAAGATAGAAACAAGAAGATTAATGCACTGAATAATACATATATAAAATTGTTATATAAAGAACTTAGTAAAGGGTTTAAAGAAAGAATAAAAAGAGAACTGATCTTTTTTCTTAAAACAATGTTCTCTCCATTCTAAATAAGTTATATATATACATCTTTAAAAAAAATGGTTATAAGAGGATATATATAAATAAAATTATTGGTATTTATAATGATATAGATGGTGTACCTAATTTATACCAGGTAATGTACTAGTAGTATATGATATAGAGTTTATAGTATCTTCTAGTTATTATGAGTTTTCAGAGGGTATACCAAAAGATATTTCGTCATTCCTTGAAGAGATTAATAATATAATCTCAGAAAACTATGCAAATTTAGAAACACAAAAACTTATCTTGGAATATAAATAAATCATTTAAAAATAAATACTTCTTTATAAATATTATTAAGTATAATTTTTTTCAATTTATTGAGATTGATTTTTAATTATATAAAAAATATTTTTTATTTAAAATACAAAACAATAGGAGAATTAACTATTTATAAAGTAGGTTTTATCAACATAGGTGATGAACTTTTAGATGGAAGTGTAATTGATACGAATTTCTCTTTTGCTTCCCAAATTTTATTCACTGCTGGATATAAGGTATTATATCAATTAAAAGTTTCTGATATAAAAGAAGAGATTATTGATAGTTTAAATTTTCTTTATAACAAGGTTGATATAATAATAATCTCAGGAGGACTTGGTCCAACAGGTGATGATCTAACAAGGTTTG
>JAMORN010000087.1 GCA_027063545.1 bacterium
TTCACAGGTTTTTATGATGACAACGTAGAGGAGTATTATATTGATAAGAAAAAAATGGGAGAGATGAGTGTTGGACAAGTTAGAGAAAAGACTTCTGATTTACATCTTGTTGATGTTAGAATGCCGTTTAAGGTAGGTGATATACTTTTTGCTTATAATTCAAATGTAAAAAAGGAAGTGGAAGTAGAAGAGATGTATGATATTTTCAAAAATAGCAAAAAACAGGCACATCCAAACGATATAGTATGGATAAGATTCTCTAAAGATATCCCTAAAGGAACTATTTTAAGAAAAAAAGCAAATTGGTTTTGATTTAAATATGAAGAAAGATTATCCAAAGTATTCTGTAGAAACTCTTAAATCATTATGGTATAAAGTAAAAAATCCTGGAAGATATATAGGCAAGGAGATAAATTCTGTCATAAAAGATAATTACAAAGTTCTATTTACAATTATATATCCAGATCTTTATGAAATAGGTATGTCTAATTTAGGATGGCAAATATTATATCATATTTTAAATAATATAGATAGAATCTCTGCCCAAAGAAGTTTCATGGTAGATTATGACTTTAGGAAAGAATTGAAGAATAATAATATTTTTTTATATACATTAGAAGAATATATTCCATTAAAATTTTCAGATGCAATTTTGATAAGTAATCAATATGAACTTAATTATACAAATATTTTAGATATTCTTCATCTGTCAGGAATTGAGATAAAAAGAGAAAAGCGGCAAGAAGAAGATCCTATAGTTATAATGGGAGGTTCAGCTGTTGTTAATCCTAAGCCTTTGGAAGATTTTGTTGATGTCTTTTTCTTTGGTGAAGGAGAGGAGGACATAAAAAAAATAGCAGAAATATTTCTAACAATCGAAGATCGTAGAGCCAGATTAGAAAAGTTAAATAGATTGTCTTCAACATATATTCCAGAACTATATTCAGAAAATAAAAAGATTATCATAGCAAAGGTTCCTTTTTTAAAAAAAGAGAATTATCCAATAAAAAGAATAATTCCAAATATAGATACTATTCAAAATAGATTTACAGTTGAGATAATGAGAGGATGCGTTAGAGGTTGTCGATTTTGCAGTGCAGGATATTTTTATAGACCATATAGGGAAAGAACTATTAAAGACATTTTTTCAGAAATAATAGATGGATTTATAAATACAGGATATGAAGAGTATGGATTTTTATCCCTTTCATCAACTGATTATTCAAAAATTGATAAATTAATAGAAAAGAGTCAAGAATTACAGAAGATTTTAAATATAAAATTTTCTTTGCCTTCAACAAGAGTAGATAAACTTCCTCCTGATATGGGAGGTGATATATATAATAAAAATACTCTTACATTGGCTCCTGAAGCAGGAACTCAAAGGTTGAGAGATATTATAAACAAAAATATTACAGAAAGTGAAATAATAGATGCCGTAGAATATGCCTTTAAAAACAATTGGAAAATAGTGAAACTTTATTTTATGATAGGTCTTCCTTTTGAAACTCAGGAAGATATTGATGGAATTATTTCTTTAGTTAAGAAATTAGAAAAAATTATGAATAAAATAAAAGGTAACAAAAAGAAAGAGATTCATGTTTCCATAGGAGCATTTACCCCAAGACCTTT
>JAMORN010000088.1 GCA_027063545.1 bacterium
ATCATCTATTGGATATATTCCTTATGATAAACCTCTTTTTGTAATTGATTTAAATTAAAATAGGTGTTATTTTTATTATAAACGCCTTTTCTAAGAGGGGCATATGAATAAACTTAAACTTTTTAATATTTATTTTTTGTTATTTTTTACCCCAATTATCGGAGCTTGTAGTGTTTCCAAAACAATAAATGTAGAAACGATAAATACTAATGATTTATCTATAACCTCTCTCATAGATACCTCTTTATATGTAGATTTATCAAAAACTTACCAGAATGTAAGTTATAAAACATTTAAATTAATATATGAAAATATATCTGATAAACAAGAAAATATTTTTATATCTCCTTTGAGTATTGAATATATATTAGGTATGCTTCTTAATGGAGCTACTAATGCTACAAAAGATTCTATTATGAACTTTTTAGAGATAGATTCAGTTATAGAGTTTAATAGCTATCTATATAATTTATATAAATCTATACCAAGTTCTAATGATTTTTCTTTAAAAATTGCCAATTCTATTTGGATAAGACAGGAATTAGAGCCTATAAATAAGGCATTCTTTGATCTTATGGTTAACTATTACTTTGCACACTTTGATATAATAACTGATGCTTCTACAATAAACGATTGGGTTAGAGAAGAGACTGAAAATAAAATTGATTCTATAATAACTGATAATGATCTTGAAAGTATAGACCTTCTTCTTATCAATGCTATTTATTATAAAGCCAACTGGAATAGACCATTTGATCCTAATTATACTAGAAAAGATTACTTTTTCCTAGAAAACGGAGATACCTTAAGATGTTATTTCATGAACAACAAGAACAATTTTTTATATAAAGAAAATAATTTTTCTTATATTATGGCTCTTAAATATAAAGGTGTAGATGCATATATGTATGTAATTCTACCAAAAGAGAATTATAAAGTAGGTGATATTATTCCTTATTTAAGTGATACTCTTTTTTATGACTTAAAAAGTACTTATATAAATCTATATTTCCCAAAATTTTCATTCTATTTTGATAAAGATTTAAGTGAAGACTTTAAAAATAGTATATTAAACATTGTTTTTGATAAAAATAAAGCCTCTTTTGGCAATTTTACAGAAAGTGATTATAATTTTTATGTAAATAAAATAAAACATAAAAGCTATATAAAAGTTGGAGAAGAAGGAACAGAGGCTGCTGCTGTTACAAGTGCAGAGCTTATATTAACAAGTACTCCTATAAATGAAGATTATATTACTTTAAAATTAAATAAACCTTTTATTTTTATTATAAAATATAAAAAAACAAATCTATTTATAGGTATTTTAAATAAACCAAAATAAAGGAGTTTTTATGATATCTTTAAAAAATATTGATCTAAAAGGAGAAATTATCGGAGGAATAACTACATTTCTTTCTATGGCTTATATCATAATTGTTAATCCTAAGATTCTTGAAATTGCAGGTATTCCTTTTGAAGGAGCAATGATAGCTACTATTCTAACTGCCAGTATTTTCACTATCCTTATGGGCTTATATACTGATAGACCTTTTGCAATTGCTCCTTATATGGGAGAGAATGCCTTTATTGCCTATACTGTCGTAAAAGGTTTAGGATATTCTTGGCAAACAGCTCTTGGGGCCATATTTATAAGTGGAATTTTATTTGTATTAATAACACTATCTGGCATAAGAAAAAAATTAGCAGAGGATATACCGCCTTCTCTAAAAATAGCATTTGCCGTTGGTATAGGACTATTTTTAACATTCATAGGTCTAAATGATATAGGTATTGTAAAATTAGGTGTTGAAGGTGCTCCTGTTCACATAGGAAATTTAAGAGATATAAAAGTACTTCTCGGAATCTTTTCTTTCTTTTTAATGGTATTTTTACTAATTAAAAGAATAAAAGGTTTTATTTTAATAAGTATAATTACTACAACTATTTTAGCAATACTTTTTGGACTTATTCCAATTCCAAAAGATTTTATATCATTTAATTTTGATCTTTCATCTACTTTTTTAAAACTTGATATAAAAGGTGCTTTAACATGGGGTTTTGTTTCTATTATATTAACAATATTTATTATGGATTTTGTTGATACTATGGGAACCTTGATAGCTTTAGGATATCAAGCTAATTTGGTAGATGAAAAAGGAAATCTTCCAGAAATAGAAAAACCGATGCTTGTTGATGCCATAGCAACCGTTTTTGGTGCCATTTTGGGGACAACTACTTCTGGTGTTTTTATAGAATCTGCAACAGGGATAAAAGAAGGAGCGAGAAAAGGTCTTTCAAGTATTGTTGTTGGTTTTTTATTTTTAATTTCTATATTTTTTACACCTTTATATAAGATAGTTCCTAGTTTTAGTTATGGCCCGGCATTAGTAGTCGTAGGGATGTTTATGTTTGAAAATATAAGACACTTTAAATTTTCTGATTACTCAGAGACTATTCCTAGCTTTATTACTATTATATTAATGAGTTTCACCTATAATATAGGTATAGGTATGACAGCAGGGTTTTTAACATACATAATTATTAAATTGTTCTCTGGAAAAATAAGAGATATAACACCTACTATGTGGTTTTTAGGATTTTTATCTTTAATATTTTATGTATTTTATCCATATTAGATTATTATATTAGTACTTTGATTTATACCTTTTAGAATAAAAAGTAATATAGAAATAGTTGATATTTTCTATAAAAATTCCTATAAATAGAAATAAAACTCCTGAGATAAACATAAAAAAGTTTTTGTCTTTTTTCCATAATATGCTAATATCGAACCCCATATAGAATCTAAAAAATTATGAAAATTTTCAAATCATTCATAATTATTCCTTATTATTGATATAAAATAATTTATTTTTTATTTATATAATGACATTATTTTTTATAAAAAAGGAGATTAAATATGGAGCTTAAAATAAATTTAAAAAAAGAAAGACAAAATACAGAAATTAATCCTGAAAAGCTTGATTTTGGTAGGATATTTACAGATCATATGTTTGAAATGTATTATACTCCAGAAAAAGGTTGGCATAACGCTCAAATTGTTCCTTTTCATAATTTTGATCTTTCTCCAGCTACTATGGTTTTTCACTATGCCCAATCTGTCTTTGAAGGATTAAAAGCCTACAAATATAAAGGTAAATATATAGCTTTAATGAGACCAGAGGAAAATTTTAAAAGGTTAAATAGATCTGCAAGGCGTCTTGTTATTCCAGAAATAGATGAAGAATTTGTTTTAAATGCTTTAATCGAACTTTTAAAAATAGAAAAAAATTGGATCCCTGATAAAAAAGGATACGCTTTATATATAAGACCAACAATTATAGGAACAGATCCTGTTATAAGACTAAAGCCTTCTGAAAATTATCTCTTCTATATAATCCTTTCTCCTGTTGGTCCATACTATAAAAATGGCTTTAAACCTGCAAAAATTTTAGTAGAAACTGAATATGTTAGATCTGTTAGAGGGCAAACTGGTGATACAAAAGCAAGTGCTAATTATGGAATAAGTTTAATCGCAGGAAAAAAGGCTACAGAACTTGGTTATGATCAAGCTTTATGGCTTGATGCTATTGAAAGAAGATATATAGAAGAAGTTGGATCCATGAATATCTTCTTTGTTATTGATGGTAAAATTGTAACTCCAAAACTTAGAGGATCAATACTACCCGGAATAACAAGAGATTCTATTATAAAACTTGCTAAACATCTTGGATATGAAGTAGAAGAAAGAGATATTACAATCGATGAGGTAATTGAAGGTATAGAAAAAGGAAAAGTCACAGAGTGTTTTGGTACAGGAACCGCTGCTGTTATATCTCCTGTAGGAGTATTAGGTTATAAAGGGAAGAACTATATTATAGGAAATGGTGAAATAGGGCCTATTTCAAAAAGACTTTTTGATGAATACACTGGTATTCAGTATGGAGAAAAAGAGGACGTTTTTGGTTGGTTAAAAATAATTGAGTATTAAAAATGGATTTTAAATTTTCTCATTATATTACTATAACAACTGATTTTGGTTATAAAGATTCATTTGTTGGAATAGTTAAAGGTGTTATATTAAAACATAATCCCTACGCAACTATTATTGATATAACCCATGATATATCTCCTCAAAATATAATAGAGGGTGCTATTTCTATATTTACACTAAAAGACAGCTTTCCTCCAAATACTATTCATCTTGTTATTATAGATCCAACTGTTGGAAGTTCTAGGGATATAATTCTTGTAAAAAATGGGAAATATTGGTTTGTATTACCGGATAATGGTTTAATCTCTTTTATATATTTTTTTGATAAAAAAGAAAATTTCTCTGTTTATAATATTGATTTAAAAGAAAAAAATAATATATCATATACATTTCATGGTAGAGATGTTTTTGCTCCTATTGTGGGGTTTTTATCTGCTAATAAATTGGAAAAATTGATTGTTGAGAAAAAAGAAAATTTTTCTCTACTGAATATAAATTATCCAAAAAAAGAAAAAAAATTTATAGAAGGCGAGATTATATATATAGATCATTTTGGTAATGCCTTTTTAAATATAAGAAAAGAAAATTTAAATGATATAGAGTTAAAAAATTTAAAGTGTATCTATGGAGAAAACATTATAAATTTTTATGAAAGTTATTATTTGGTTAATAAAGGAGAACCTCTTCTTTTATTAAATTCTTTTGATTTTTTAGAATTAGCTATAAATAATGGAAATTTTTCCAAAGAATATAATGCACAAATAGGTGATAAAGTTATAATTGAGTTGAAATAATTCTAATTATATATTCTGCCCTCTTTGTTATTGTATGATCTGATGCTGTTCTTCGTGCGGCTCTCTGTCCTAAAGTAATTCTATAACCTTCATCTTGTAATAATAACTTTATTTTTGAGTATAAGTCTTCTTTAGAGCTATAAAGTAATATTTCTTCATTCTCTTTAAAATTATCAATAATTGAACTATCTTTAAAATACCCTATAATAGCAACGCCACAGGCTGCTGCTGTAAATAATCGAGGATTTATCCATGGTTTGGAATAACTATTTTTTAAAATATCTTGAGGTAAACTTAAAAATATCTTTGTTGAATTTAAAATTCTGTTTAAATTTTCATACGTTAACTTTTCTTCATGAATATTAAAAAATTCATTACTATATTTTTTTAAAGCCTCCCAACCATTACCCCAAATGTCTACCTTTATCTCATTTTCTGATAGAAATCTTATTACCTCTAATCTATAATCTGAAAAAGCTCCTATAAAAATTACATTATAAATCGCTTCTTTTTTTGTTGGAAAAAACTTTGATATATCAACACCAGGATATAATTTAAAATTTTTTATACCCTCTATAACCTTCTCCTCCCTTATAGAAAATATTCCATCAATCTTATCCCTATAATAAGCAAAATCAAAATTATTTTCCTTAAAAAATGATGTTAAATAAATTGTATTCTTTACACCTATCCTATGGCCTATATCTAATGTTTTTTTATTGTAAAAAGAATTAGATAAAGAAAAAAATAAGTCAGGCTCAAAATTCAAATATTCATACATAAAATCTTTATTATAAAATTGTGCTAAAAGTTTATAATCTTCTTTTTTATTTTTTAATATAGAAGAATATTTTTTTAGTATAAAAGTATCATCAAATAAGTATACTTCTAATCCTAATGATTTAAAACCATATGCAAAATCTAAAGATATATCCCTTGCTAATCCTTCAAAAGGTACTGAAATAAAAACTTTTTTTATATTAAATGAATGATTTCTCTTATTTAAAATTACAACCTCTTCCATAACTTAATTCCTAATAAGCAATTCCTTCCATTGGTTTTGCTGTAGACATAAGGGCCATAATTTTTTTCTTTTGTTTTTTCAACTCATTATATTTTTTTGCCATCTCATCGGTTGGCCCATAATAAACTGGAATATTCCATGATGAGAAGAATTCAATTAACTTTTCATCTATAGGTAATAACATTTCTTTATTTAATCCTTGCCCTATAATTACAACTTCCGGTCTATCTTTTCCTCCTCCTAATCTATCTATTGTTGCATCTATCATATTCTGAGATAATTCTATTTTTTTATAACTCTTTGACTGAATTAAAAATTTCCCTGTTGGTAATATCAAAATATCCATATTTAAGATAGGAACCCCCGAATAAATAATAAGCCCTGGTTTTACTATGCTTATATAACCTATAGGATTTTTATATAGCCATATACCCAATAAGATAATTAATATAATAATAAATTTTTTCATTTTCACCTCTCCTTATTTTGTTTTTCTTCTTCTATTTTAAAATAGTAATATTCAATACTATCTCTTAATCTTAATATACTATCTGGTAAAAAATTGTCAAGTTTTATTAAAAGATTCATAAAACTTGAAGAATCAAGCTCCTTTTTAGATAGAATACCTAAAATACTATCTATTTGTTTTAAATCCTCTCCCTTTATTACATTTTTATCAATACCCAATAAAAAAGCATTTATTCGCTTCTCTATTTCTTTTGGCGGCACTTCTTTTGGTTTATTTACCAAAACATCATAAGCTATCTTTATAACTGCAGATTTGTATATTCTCTTTAAACTAAATAAAAAACCTATTATTGTTGCTAAAAGAAATATTATAATTAAAGATATTATCAATTTTTTCATATATTTTTTAAAATAAAACCTTTAAAATACCATATAGTATAACCAAAGCGCTAAATATCAATGGGAATAAGTAATATCTCCATCCATCAGGTGTTTTTATGAGCCTATATAATGTCATTAACAAAAGAGTTATACCTATAGAAAAAGCAAAGTAAATAGATAATGTTATATTTTGTTTCATATTATCTTAAATATAATTTTTTTGTTTAAAGGAAAAAAATGAGTATTTTGAAATAATTATATGATCAATTAATTCTGTTTTTATTATGCTTAGAAATTCCTTTATTTTTATAGTTGCCAAAATATCATTTTTTGATGGCTTTATATCTTTCACTTCAGGATGCGTATGAAAAAGTATAATTGAAGAAGCATTATATAAAACGACTTTTTTAATAATCTCCCTTATATGAAAATTTACCTCATCAATAGTTCCGTAAGATAAGATTTCATGAGCTATATAATTAAGCTCTAAATCAAGATATAATATGCCAAAAATTTCTTGAGAATCAAGAGGTATATTTAATTTAAGAAAATCAACAACTTTTTTTAAAGAATCTAAGTTTAGTTTTTCTTTTTTTATTTCGCTAAATTTTAACCTAGAATATATTTCTTTAAGTAGCATAAAAAGTATTTTGGTATTTTCTCCTACACCTTTAATCTTTTCAATATCTTCTGCTGAAAGAATAGCATTTTCTATTGATTTGAATTCTTTTAAAATATCCTTTGCTATAGGTTTTGTATCCTTTCTTTGTATAGAATAAAAAAGTAAAAGCTCAATTATTTCGTAATCAAAAAGTGATTTTGGAGATTTTAAGAATTTTTCTCTTAGTCTTTTCCTATGACCTTTTAAATGATCATTATCTTTCATTCTTTATCTTCAATAAAGAAATTGTATAATCATCCTTTAAATCTTCGGCTTTTTCTGTCTTTATATATTTTTCTATAGCATCCACTAATGAAACAACATCCTCATTATAATTTTTCAAAATAAACCTTACAATACCCTTTCTACCCCATTCAGTCCCTTTTTTTGTCTGCCATTCTATTAATCCATCTGTATAGAATAAAATTATATCATCTTTTCTTATTTCAAATTTTTCTGAAACAAATCCCTGAGAAATATCTTCGCCCAATCTGTAATTTTGGTTATATAGTGTTAAATACTGAAGCTCATCCTCTTGCTTTCTAAATAAAATAGGATTATTATGACCTGCATTACATATCTCTACATTCCCTTCTTTGAAATTGAATCTAGATATAATAAATGTCATATTTAAATCTTTTGTTGTCTCAAGTAATAAATAATTTAAATCTTTCATAATATCAGTGATAGGATATCTTTTATTAGGAACAGCCTTATATTCTTTTTCTATCATTTTTATAAAAGAGTGTACCGCACCTGTCAATAAAGCTGCACTGATTCCATGTCCGGTAACATCTCCTATGAAATAATAAAATTCTTCATTATACTCATCCCAAAAATAATAAAACCAATCACCATTTAATCTACCAGCTGGCATATAGGAAGAATAAATCTCTAATTTATTATTTTCATAAAACTTACTTGGGAATAATTCTGACTGAATAATTTCAGCATTTTTTATTTCCTCTTCTATCTTCATTTTTACCTTTTCTTCAGATAATAATCGTAAATTTTCTAACCCAACGCCTATTTGTTTTGAAAAAATCTCTAATACTTCTACTTTATCCTCATTAAAAAAACTTTTAGAAAATTTATAGCAATTTAATACTCCTATAAACTTATCTCCTACTTTTATTGGTATAGAAATTAAAGAAAAATCTTTATTAACTACCTCAGTCTGATTTTGTATTATTACCTTCTTATTTATATAATCTATAATTTCTTTTATAGAATTTTTATCTTTATCTTTTAATACATCTTCATTATAATTTTCCAGATATTCTTCTTTCTCTCCCTTTTCATTTAAAAGGGATATGGAAACATAATCTATTTCAAAAAGTTTTAAAATCATATCTAAATATTTATTTAATAAATTATGCTTTTCTCTTATATTAATTAAATTAAACAAACCTTCATTTATTTTTCTCAAGTACTCTAATTTCTCTTTTAATTCTGTCATTGTTTCATAAATCTTATTACTCATATCCTCAAATACCCTTGCCATAATACCTATCTCATCTTCCCTTTCTTCTACAGGATAAGGAAATTCTATTTTAAGTCTCTCGTTTGGATTAAAATCAATCATTTTATTTACTAAAATACCTATAGGTTTAAAAATTCTATATGAGATATAAAAAGATACTAATACTATAACTAAAAATATAGAAAGTATTATCATTAAAATAGTTAAATTTACCTTTGCTATAATCTTCTCTATTGAAGCCTTTGGCTGTAAAGCAAATACACCTATATGATAATCCTTTAAATAACTATATAAAACTAAATAAGTTTTATTATTTGATAGTTTAAAAAACTTAATACTATTTATCTTAAATTTATCTAAAGGTTGATCTATTTCTAAACCTAACTCTTTTATATTAAGTCTATTAGCTACATATCTTTTATCAGGATGAGCTATTATATTTCCTTTATTATCTACTAAAAAAGCAAAGCCATCCTGTCCAACTTTATAAGATGATATATAATCAGAAAATCTCCTCATTGAAAATTCGGCTAAAAGAACTCCATTAGCCCTTGCTGGGTTTTGAATAGCTACAGCAACATTTATATAGGGGAAATTTTTATCCCATTTTACATCTGAAATATAAGGTATTAATGGATCAACTAAAGAATTCAGATATTTAAAATTTTTTTCTCTATCAACGGATAATAGCATTGTATTATCTGCTATTATATTTCCATTATTATCTATAACATACACAACTTCACCAGCTATGAATAAACTAGATATACTATATGATTTTAAGATTTCTATAATCTCATCTCTATCAAAATTGTAAATAGCAGGCATAGAAGCCAAAAGATTTAAATTTTTTATATATGAATTAAAATTAGAAGAAATATATTCAATAACAGTATTTAATCCTGACAAAGTTGTATTATAAGCCTTATTAGTTAATTCTCTTCTTATAGTTTTTATGAAATAATAACCAATAATACTAGAAAGTACAAATTGCGTAAAGAAAAGAATTAAAGCTAATTTAAATATTAAACTTTTATGCCATTTTATCTTCATTATTCGTCTTCTTTATCCTCTTCTTCAGAGATTTCATTTTTAAATTTAAAATAGAAATAAATTCCAAAAATTATTATTAATAAAAAAATAGTTATTGTATAATATAAATCAGAATTTTTTGATAAATTTGTCTTAGT
>JAMORN010000089.1 GCA_027063545.1 bacterium
CTATTTGTATAGGTCAGGCTGCTAGTATGGCTGCTATATTACTTGCTGGTGGTACTAAAGGGAAAAGAGCAGCTTTACCACATTCTAGAATTATGATACATCAACCATTGGGTGGTGTAAGTGGACAGGCTAAAGATATAGAGATTCATGCAAAAGAAATTATAAAAATAAGGGATATGTTAAATGGTATTCTAGCTAAGCATACTGGCCAACCAATAGAAAAGATAGCTCAGGATACTGATAGAGATTTCTTTATGACCCCAGAGGAAGCTAAGGAATATGGTATTATTGATTTTATAATATATCCAGAGGAAAAGAAGGATAAATAGTAAAGGTTCTATATGGTAGATCATCAAAAAAATACTCCTAAAAGATGTTCCTTCTGTGGACGCTCCGAGAGAGAGGTAGGATTACTTATTGAAGGTTTAGATGGTGCTTTTTTATGCTCTGATTGTGCAAAAACAGCAAATGAGATTTTTAAGAAAATAGAGATAGAAGATCATATTCAGGATATAGAACAAGGAGTAAGATTATATTCTCCTAAAAAAATAAAGGAATATTTAGATCAGTATGTTATAGGCCAAGATAAAGCAAAAAAGATTTTATCAGTTGCTGTATATAATCACTATATAAGAGTTCTTCATAATATAAAAAGCTCTAACAATGACGATGTAGAAGTTGAAAAGTCTAATATTTTAATGGTAGGTCCTACAGGTTCAGGTAAGACATATATGGCTAGAATATTAGCTAAGTTATTAAATGTACCTTTTGCTATATATGATGCTACTTCTCTAACAGAGGCAGGTTATGTTGGAGAGGATGTTGAGAATGTTTTGGTAAGACTTCTACAGGAATCGGATTATAATGTTAAAAGAGCAGAATTAGGAATTGTTTATATAGATGAAATAGATAAAATAAGTAAAAAGCATGCTGGCCCTTCTATAACCCGTGATGTTGGCGGAGAGGGTGTTCAGCAGGCATTATTAAAAATTGTAGAGGGTAATATAGTTGGAGTTCCACCGCAGGGAGGTAGAAAACATCCTGAACAAAAATTAATATATGTAAATACTAATAATATTTTATTTATTGTAGGTGGAGCTTTTGATGGAATTGATAAGATAATATCCAAAAGAATGAAAAAGGTCAACATCGGATTTGGAAAAGAAAAAATTTCAGTTTCTAATATGTCATTTAATGATTTAATCGAGTATATAATGCCAGAAGATTTGATAGAATATGGTCTTATTCCAGAGTTTATAGGAAGATTTCCAATCATATGTCCAATACATGAATTATATAAAGATGATATAAAAAGAATATTAATAGAACCAAAGAATTCTTTAATAAAACAATATAAGAAGATTTTTGAATATAATGGAGTTGAACTAGAATTTGAAGATAAAGCTTTAGATGTTATAGTTGAAAATACATTAAAGAAAAAGGTGGGAGCTAGAGGATTAAGAGGAGAATTAGAAAGAGTTTTAATAGATGTAATGTTTGAGTTCCCATTTGATGATAATGTGAAGAAGTGTATTATTACAGAAGATTATGTTAAAGGTAAGGTTAATTTTCCCCTTTTGGTCAAAGAATAGTTTAAGGGGAGGGGTTAGATAGTGATTATAGAATT
>JAMORN010000090.1 GCA_027063545.1 bacterium
CTTGCTGAAATGATAAAAGAAATTATTGGATTTAAGGGTGAGTTTTATTTTAATACGAGTAAACCTGACGGAACAATGAAAAAAGTTACGGATGTTAGTAAATTACATAGTCTTGGGTGGAAGCATAAAGTTGAGCTTGATGAAGGGATAAGGAAGATTTATGAATGGTATAAAAGATAAATATATAGTTTTTTTTGATGAAAAAGTAAAAAATGCTTTAAAAAAATTAGAAGATAATAAAAAAAGATTTTTAATTGTTTTAAATAAAGAAGAAAAAGTAATTGGAACTTTAACCGATGGAGATATAAGAAGAGGGTTGTTAAATAGGTTAACATTGGATAATAAAATTAATAAAATAGTTAATCAAAATTTTAAATTTTTAACATTAGCTTCAACATTTGATGAAGTTTGTGAGTTATTTAAAAGTGAAAGAATAGATTTTCTACCTGTTTTAGATAAAGATAAAAGATTAAAAAATATAATCACTAAAAAACAATTCCATTTATTGCTTTTAGAAGATGTAAAATTTAATTTATTATATGATTTTAGCAAATTAGATAATAAGATATTAGAACATGAAATTTATAATCGTCCTTGGGGCTTTTATAAAAGTACATTGTTATCTCCTTATGCTCAGTCAAAAATAATTACTGTATTTCCAGGTGGGGAGCTCAGTTTACAAGAACATAAAAAAAGAGAAGAGCATTGGGTAATTATTAAGGGTAAAGGTAAAGTTATTTTAGGAGAATCAGAGTTAGATGTATATCCCGGAAAATATATTTATATTCCAAAAGGATGTAAACATCAAATTATTAATACATCTAAAGATGAAAATCTAATATTTACAGAAGTCCAACTTGGAGAATATTTTGGGGAGGATGATATTATTAGATATTCTGATAAATATGGAAGAGTAGAAAATAATAAAAAGGAAGAGAAATGAAATTTAATTTTGATTATGAGAAGCCAAAAGTAGTAGCAGAAATTGGATGTAACCATATGGGTGATTTTGAAATAGCAAAAGAACTTATTAGATTAGCAAAGGAAGCAGGTGCAGGGTATGTTAAATTTCAAAAAAGAGATAATGATTGGTGGAGAAGCATTAGACCGGAATGGGATAAGCCACATCCAAATCCTTGGAATAGTTATGGAGACACTTATTATAAACATAGAGTTGCGCTTGAATTTAGCTTTGAGCAACATGCAGAGCTTAAAAAGTATTGTGAAGAATTAGGAATAGTTTATTCAACATCAGTTTGGGATGTAAACAGTGCAAAGGGTATAATTGAACTTAATCCAGAGTTTATAAAAGTTCCAAGTGCTTGTAATACAAACTTTGAAATGTTAAAAGTTTTAAGAGATGATTATAATGAACAAGTACAACTTTCAGTTGGAATGACCACAAGAGAAGAAATTGAAGAAATAGTTAAATTTTTTGAAGAAACAAATCAGGCAAAAGATAGACTTATGATATATTCTTGTACATCAGGTTATCCAGTTCCGCCAGAAGATGTAGCTCTTTTAGAAATAAATTATTTATATGAAAAATATGGAGATAGAGTTAATGAAATAGGATTTTCAGGACATCATTTAGGAATTGCACTTGACATTGCGGCTTATACACTT
>JAMORN010000091.1 GCA_027063545.1 bacterium
ATTATAGTGTTTCTCAGATTTCTCGTATAGTTAAGGAAAAGATTGAAAATATATTTGATGACTATATATGGATAAAGGGAGAGGTCGTTAGGCCAAGGACTTCCCATTCTGGTCATATCTATTTTAGTATGAAAGATGATGATTCTTCAATAACAGCGATTATATGGAAAGATTCAAAGATAAAACAACCTAAAGAAGGTAAAGTTATTTTAGCTTTGGGTTATTTAAACTTTTATATAAAACAGAGTGAGATTTCTTTTATTGTAAAAGATTATATATATGTTGAGGAGGGGGCTTATAGTCTAAGATTTGAAAGATTAAAAAAGATGTTCTTTGAAAAAGGATATTTTGATGAGGGTAAAAAAATAGAGATACCAAAATTTCCAAAAACAATAGGGGTTATAACAAGTAAATCTGCTGCGGCATTAAGGGATGTTATAAGAACTTTAAAAAATAAATATCCAATAGCAAATATTAAATTATTTTATACTTCTGTACAGGGAGAGGATACATACAAAGAGATTATAAAAGCATTAAATTTAGCAGCAGAGTATTCTTTAACAAAACAAAAGCTTGATGTAATACTACTTGTAAGAGGAGGAGGTTCCAAGGAAGATTTGGAGGTTTTTAATACACCTGAGTTAATAGAATTTCTTTATGAATTTAAAAAATATAATATTCCTGTTGTATCAGGAATAGGACATGAGATAGATTTTACTTTAACTGATTTCGTAGTAGATAAGAGAGCCTCAACTCCTACTATGGCAGCAAGTTATATATCATCTGATATAGAGGAGTTAAAAGAGCGATTAAACAGATATGAAAAAATATTAACATTAAATTTTTATAATAAAATAAAAGTATTATTTGAAAAATTTAAATATTATAGAGATCTTTTTTTGAAAAAGACTATTATTTTAAATAGGATAAATTATTATACTCGAGAATTAGATTTTTTATTTGATAAATTAAATACTTCTCTATTAAATAAAATTAGTTTGTATGAAACAAAATTAGAGAAATTAGAAACAGAAATAAAATTAAAAAGCCCTTATAAAATACTAGAAAAAGGATTTGTATTAGTAAAACAAGAAGGAAAATTTATAAAGAAAAAAATTGAATTTGATCCTAAAAAAGAATTTTCTCTTCAATTTATTGATGGGGAGATAGTTATAAAAAATTATTAATTTTTATATATTATATATTCTTAAAAATTTATTTTATAAAAATTAAAAGGTTAGAATATATGACAATAGAAGAAAAATTTAGAAAATTAGAAGAAATAGTAAAAAAGATAGAATATGAAGAAGTTGATTTAGAAGAGAGTTTAAGATTATATCAAGAAGGTATAAATTTAATAAAAGAATTAAAAGAAACTTTAGAAAGTGCAAAGTTAAAGATAGATGAAGTATTAAAGGAAAGCAATATAATAGAGGAAAAACCTTTAACTGAAGATGAATTAAAATGAAGGACAAAAAAGATTTTAATTTACAAGAATATTTAGATCATTATAAAAAAGTAGTAAATAAAAAATTAAAAGAACTTCTTCCCTCTAAAGATAAATACCCTCCAAGCATACATCAGTCTATGCATTATTCTGTGTTTGCAGGAGGAAAAAGAAT
>JAMORN010000092.1 GCA_027063545.1 bacterium
CCTTTTCTAACCTTCTTTTTAAATCTACTCTAACATTCTCTCCCTTTTTTATAAAGTCAATATCTTTATCTCTTGTTAAAAAAACTTTTGCTCCTCTTTTTTCTAAAAGTCTCTTTAAGTATAAAGCAACCTTCAAATTAATATCTTTTTCTTTTATTCCTAAGTTTAAACCTACTGCTCCTTTAAAAAAGCCCCCATGACCTGGATCTATAACTATTCTTTTTCCTTTTAAAACTTTAACCTCTTGAGTATCTATTTTCATTGTGTCTATTATTTTATATATATCTATATATATTTCCTTTTGATAAATATGTTCTTTTTTAATTAAATCTTTTGAGCAATTATATAAAAAAACTTGAAAAACAAAGATAATTATGAGTATTATTTTTCCTTTCAAATAGAAATCCTTTCTTTTTGTTTTTATTGTTTTTATTTTATATTTGTAAAAAACTAAAAAAGTTAAAAATATAAAATAAAAAAATTTAACTACTAATATGAAAAAGATTGTTATAGGGATACCTATATATAATGAAGAAGAGTTACTGTTAGAATTATATAAAAGGATAAAAAATACTATAGATAAAAATTTAATTGAAAAATATGATGTAGATATACTTTTTGTAAATGATGGTTCTACAGATAAAACAACAGAAATATTAAAAGAAATTGCAGAAAAAGATAAAAAAGTAAAAGTTATAAACTTTTCTAGAAATTTTGGGCTTGAAGCTGCTTTATCGGCAATTATAGAAAATTCTTATGGAGATGCCCTTGTTATAATAGATGGAGATTTACAAGACCCTCCTGAGCTTATACCTGAACTAATAAAAAAATGGGAAGAAGGATATGATGTTGTTTATACTATAAAACGCTCAAGAAAAGAGTTTTTTATCAAAAAATGGCTAATAGGTTTATTTTATAAAATTCAACATGCTATTGCTGATATTACAATCCCTATACAATCTGGTAATTTCTCTCTTTTAGATAAAAAAGTTGTCGATATAATGAAACGATTTAAAGAAAAAAACAAATACTTTCCTGGACTTAGAGCCTGGGTTGGTTTTAATCAGTATGGATTATACTATGACAGAGATAAAAGATATGCTGGTAAACCAAAAATGAATTTTAAAAAATTATTTAATCTTGCTATGGATGGTATCTTTTCATATACAAAACTTCCTCAAAGACTTGCTTATATTATAGGAACATTTTTTATTATTATTGGCATTCTATTGTTCATATATGTTCTATATGGAAAACTGGTAAAAGGTTCTCCTATTGGATGGGCTTCTTTAATACTAACAATATATATTGTTGGTGGATTTCAACTTTTTATAATAGGTCTTCTTGGAGAATATATTATTAGAATTTTTGATGAATCACGAAATCGTCCTGATTATATCATAAAAGATAAAATTAATATATAATAATCTTCTATATAACTTAAAATCTTTTTTTTTGTATTTTTTTTAATTTCTTTCTTGTATAATTTATTGATTTTACGTTTATTATGTTAGAAAATTAAAGAAACCCAATTGATAACCGATAATAAAAATGGGATATTGTATAGTTGAGAAAACAAAAAAACTAAAGGAACCCTTAACAAGGAGGTCTAAAATGATTAT